>JAHEOB010000126.1 GCA_018610095.1 Halothece sp. MAG | reverse complement strand
GTCCTCGTTCTTTTCCTCCCTTGCGCAATTCTTCCACAAATCCTTCACCAAAACTAGTCGCAAAAGCAGAAACGGCGGTGAGAAAAAAAGAAATTCCTGCTTGTAGCCATTCCTGCTGCAAGAGAAAATGTAGGAAAATGCCACCAAAGGTACCTGTTGGAATCCACGGTAGGAATTTCGCGATCGCTTGTTTCATACTCTTTCCTAATCAATCGAATATAGTAGCTATACCATTTCTCAAAAACTTTACTAAAAAGTCCTTACCCGAATTGGCTATGTGTTGCCAATTCCCAAAACAAAACAGGATAACTGTAACTTTTATTTTTAAAATTCTAAATTTGCATGGAAGTGATGAAAAAAATTAAAATTATGCTCCCATGCCAGAATACTCTTTCAAGCCCAACCGCCATAACCAACGATTTAAAATGAAGAATAATATTCCCCAAATGGCAACTACAATTGCTGCTTGTAAGAAATTAACAGATTCCCCTCTTAATAAAGAGGATGGAAAATGAACCATATAAGGAAAAGGCGTTAAATAAGCAATATCTCGTAGCAAAGGAGGAAAGACTTCTAAGGGGGCAATTAATCCTGAAAGGAATAAATAAAACATTAAGGAAAACTCTTCTAGGGCATTCGCTCGTTCCGTCCAAAATGAAAATAACGCCCACGTATATTGCATTAGAAATCGTAGCGCAAACGCGATCGCGCAACAAATAATAAATCCTAAAATTTGCCAAATACCAGGAAACCATGCTGCTTTAGGATAAATTAAAAAGCACAAACCAATTAACGCTAATGCAAAGGGAAGCCGAGCAAATCTTTCTGATAAATGGGCAGCAACATGATGCCAAACCGGATCAATCGGTTGCAGTAACCGAAAGGATAATTTCCCTTCTACAACTTCTCGTTCAAATTCCCAAATCACCCAAACCACAGTAAACTGACGAACCAGAAACACGCCTAGAAAATAACGAATAAATTCGATGGGAGATAAATCAAAGTCTCCCCCTTGCCCAGCTTCAACCCAAACCCCCATCAAAATAATCGGTAAGGAATTGGCTAATACCCATAAATATAATTCCGCCCGATATTCCAACATATAGGCGTAATAAACCGATAAAAGCGTCGTAATTTTGCGGAGTTGATGTTTCATCCTAAACCAATGTCCCATACCATCATCAAAATCAAGCCCACCATTATGCCAATGGCAATCGGAATTGCTTGATTGTAATCCCCACTGGCAAAATTAACACTAACCTGCATTTGAAAATTGCCCTGCGCGATCGCGCTGTTTAAAAGCTCGTTTGAAATTCAATGGTTATATTGTTATTTTCTGACAAATCAGTTGATCCTCGTAACAAGATTTCATCACTGAGACGATAACGAAGGTTATATCGTAATGGTTGCTCAGCATCAAAAATACTTAATACAGAAAAAGATACTTTATCAGTGATATCAATTCCTGCTTCTGCTGCTAAACTTAGTGTTGAGCCGGTGACCTCTCCTTCTTGTTCCGTTGGAATCAGGGTGGGAAAAACGCGAAATTCACTTAATCCTAGGGTATTACCAAGCCTTCTTTGCAAGCTCCCTAGAAAAGTGGTACTAGCAATATTAGCCAACCCAAGGGCACCACTACCGCCTTGTTGGAAACCTTGAGTTACACTACCTCCTAATAGGGCAATAATTTCGGTTTCACTGCGAGCAGGGCTACTGCTTAAGCTAACAATGCCATTGTCAGGATTGATTGTTCCCGCTTGTAATTGACTCGATTGCCCTTCCACTTGAGCTTGTACTTGAATTGATTTTAACGTGCCACCAACGGAAGTATTAATGGGATCGAGGGTTTCTTTGCCTGTTTGCCCAGCACGAGTCGCACCGCTAGTTTCAAGTACCGAGGTTTCTAATGTCAGATTTAACAAGGGATCTAATCCTTGATTCGGTTTAAAGGTTGCTGTTTGTTCCTCCCCTTTTGCTAAACGGAATTGAGTCACTCCCAAATTCAGTTGTCCTTGTTGTAAAGTGATCACGCCTTTAGGCCGCATATTGGTTAAAGTACCATTCAAAACTAAAGTGCCATCGGCTTGAAAATCCATAATGGGAGGTCGAGTTACATTTAAATTTTCCCCAAGGGTAATATTTAAGTTATTGAATTTGATATTATCACCATTATTTGGTTCTGATGGGGTTTGTGATTCATTGGCTTTTGCTGAACCATTATTGGCTTCTGTTGTAGTTGGGGACTGCTCATCGCCTCCTGCTAAAATGACATCTCCTTGAGAAACGGTTAAATTCCCGCCAAGCTGAGGTTCTAAACTAGTTCCAGCAACATTGATATTGCCATTAACATTCCCTTGGTAAAGATCGGGTAGGTTAACAGCCAGGTTGTCTAGGTTAATATCGAGTGTGTCGGAAGTAGCTCCTTGGTTGAATAAAGGAAGTCCTCCTTGGGCGGTAACTTCCCCACCACCGTAGTTGGCATTAAACTGTTCAATCCGAAGTTGATCAAAATCAAAATCAACTTCCGCATTTAGATCACTCAAGGGATCTGGTAAGAATTGAGCGCCAATACTTGCCCCTGACAGGCTTATTTGCCCATCGGTAGTTAACTGATCCAACTGAGGTGTTTTAGGATCAAAAGGACCATTAATCGAAAGATTAACTTCTCCTTCCCCACCTTCCCACGTTAAAGCACCGTTACTAATAATATCGAGAAAAGCAAATCCTTCATCTTGCAGACTGATATCAATACTTAACTCATCGGAACTGGGAGGCATACTGGCAAAAGGAAGTTGATAAGGTAAATCGCCACTAACCGTTAAATCCTCACTATCAGCAGAGAGGGAACTTTCGGCAAAGAAGTTGAGTTCGGAATTATTATAGTTAAAACTAGCTTGTACGGTATCAATGGGTTTGTCATTTAAGGTGGCATTAGCGACATTGAGTTCTCCTCGGGCACTGGGGTTGTCGGGATTACCGCCAATCGTTGCTGTGCCGTTAATTGTACCGGTAACGCCCATCCATTCTGGAAGTTCCACCAAATTCTCTATCCCCGCTATTGGAACTTCCTTGACTTGTAACTGCGCGGATTGGTTTTCTCCCCCTAACGTGCCAGAGAGATTGATAAACTGATCCCCTGAGGCAAGACGAATGGGTTGTAAGGTCAAAACGCCATTATCCAGATTGCCTTGGACTGTCACGGTTTCCGCTTGATAGGGACCCCATTGCCAACTGTCTCCATTTAACTCCCATTCACTTCGGATATCGCCTAAATCAAAGGAGCTTCCCTGAATACTGACACGACCCGTAAAATTGCCTTGTGCCTCCACTAATGGGGGAAGGGGATTTCTATCCTCTTGCTGTTGTTGCAATTGAGCCTGTAGGACTTTAATTTCGGAAAAGCGTCGTAATTGTTGTTCTAAAGAACCACTGGGAACACCAACGCCTGTCGTTTCTAGATCACTGGCATCACCATAGTCGGGATTCAGGAAGTTGTCGGTTAAGTCACCAATATCAAAAATTTGTAGGGCAGTAAAAATGTCTTGAATCCGTCCTTGTTTGACTTCCAAATTCCCATGAAAGTTGGGTCCTGTTTCGTTCAGAGTGATCCGACCTTGCCCTTGATACTCACTTTCTTGTTCCCTTAAAGTAAATTGGGAAACCTTAAAAGTATCATCAATATAGCTAAATTTTGCTGTTGCGCGATCGCTGTTGAAGCGTCCTAAGGAAGGATTATCAAGCGCTAGTTCCCCAGAAAGATCAAAATTGTTTAAATTAATGGCTAAATCACCATTTAGCTCTCCAGAAGCAGGTTGTTCGGCAAATTCTTTCGGCAAAGGCGCAAAATCTTTTAACAACGCCAAGGGAAGTTGTTGCAAATTGACTTGCAATTGCTCGTTTTCTCGACTTCCTTTGGCAATGCTATCCCCTTGTTGCACAAAAAAGGAATTGGGTTCTAATGGCAGGAAAGTATCAGTTTTAGGGGATAATAAACTGAGCTGAATGCGATCGCGCTGCTGACTGTTTAAATCCACCTGCACGCCTTGTTGAGAATTGGCAACGACGGTTCCCTGCATTTGCGAGTCAAAGCTAAATTGTTCTACTGCAAAGTTTTGCAGTGCCAAGTCTCCTTGGATGTTGGGTTGTTCTAGATTGCCAGTAATGGTTCCAGAAAAATCAGCAAGCCCCTCTATGTTTATCGGCTCCATGGTTTCGGGAAGCGGAAGGGGAATTTTCGCTAGGTCTAAATTTTCAGCATCAAGGGTTAAATCAACGTTGTCAATTAAATCCACGCCCTGTTGATTGAAATCTAAGGCAATCGTTCCTTCGGCAAAAAAGTCTTCCGCACTAGCTTGTTCTAAAATAATTTGCTGACCATCCCAACGAATACGGGTATTGAGGGGTCTGGTAATTACCGCAAGTCCTTGGTTAAAGTCTAAATTTGCGTCTGCAGTGATTCCAGAAGGCGTCAGATTATCCAGATTGCCCTGAACATTAACATTGCCTTGGGTTGTTCCTTGTAGCCTTTCTGAAAATTGGGCAAGTTCTATATTCTCAACACGAGTATTTAAGGTAAACTCCCCTTGTTGTAAGCTGATGGCATCTGCAAAAATATCGCCACCAACAACATTATTAATTTCGCCACTTCCTTGAACGGTAATCCCTTCCGGTGTGAGGTTATTAATATTTCCTTGGGCAGTTAATTGGGTATTAACGATCGCGCTGGATAATTGGGGGGGAAGTTGCGGGAGAAAGTCTGAAAATTGGGCAAGTTCTACATTTTCAGCACGAGTATTTAAATTAAACTCCCCTTGTTGTAAGCTGATGGCATCTGCAATCACTTTACCACCAACAGGGTTATTAATTTCCCCATTTCCTTTAACGGTAATCCCTTCTGGGGTTAAATTATTAATATTTCCTTGAGCCGTTAATTGGATATTGACGATCGCGCTGGATAATTGGGAGGAAAGTTGTGGTAAAAAGCGACCGATTCTTAAATCACTAACTTGAAGGTCACCTCCCCAGTTGCCATCCTGTAACCGTAAATTTTGTAATCGAATTTGGCTAGTTTGTGCTGAAGGAATTGTAATTTCGCCAGAACCTTGTGCTTGAATTTGGTTCAAGTTAAACTCAGCAATGCTGCCATTGACACTGAAATTCCCAGATAAAACTTCATCCCTTGTTTGGGCAATCTCATCGGGGTTAAAGAAGCTCACTGGGATTTGACCAAGATTGACATCAGCATCAAACTGACCATTCCTTAGATTGAAATTGGTGGCGAATAATTCTCCTTGAGGCAAATTTAAACTTCCTTCCCCTGCCACTTCCAACGTTTGGGGTGACAGCTCAGCTAAGTTACTATTGAGGCGAAACTGACCAGAGACGGGATTCTGTAATTGCGAAGGGACTTGTGCTAGTTTTTGCGGTTGAATGTTATTGACGTTTAGTTGGGTTTGTAACTGACCGCCTGATAATTGAAACTCTGGAATGGTGACACTGCCACCTGCGATCGCTAAGTTGGCTTGACCACTACCATTAAAAGTTTTCCAATCAGTTAGCGATCCCGTCACCCTGCCATCGCCATTGAGAATTCCTAAATCACTAGGAAGATTCGCTTGATAAGGACGAATAATTTCCCCAGAAACATTGTTAATGTTCCAATTTAGGGCAAACTTCTGCTGTTGATTTAAATCCAATGAGCCTTGAGCCGTAATTTCTCCGCCAGTCTCTGGAATGGCTTGAAACTCATTGATCCGAACTTCATTGCCAATCACTGATAATTGGGTTTGGAAACGATCAAAGGCAACTTGATCAATGGTTGTCGTGTTAACACTTTCCGCAGTAATATCAATTTCTGGATCAGTGAGTTCTCCTCTAACAGCAACATTGGCTTTAAT
>JAHEOB010000125.1 GCA_018610095.1 Halothece sp. MAG | reverse complement strand
TGATATTTCCCAATTTTCGGCACTGGCACAATTTGATTTTGCCATGCAGGTGCAGAAGCACTATGTCACTCACAATACTTCCTCAACTTTAGAGTTACGGGAACATGAAATTGAAGAATTAGGAACAGCCATTTATGAAGCTATCCAAAATGATGAGGGGTATATTTCCGCTGCCCTATTAGCCCGTTTTGATGCTTATCAAACCTTTCCACGTTTGCCCTTTGAACCCGTGGATGAAGCCACCTATAAAAAACTAATGGCGGATGTCAAGCAACGGCGGACAACAGATGACTTTTATGCTGCATTGATGCAATATGATGTGGGTAATAAAGAAGAAGAAGGCCCCATGGGTTGCGATAGTGATAAGTGTATGTTCCCCGACTCTTAATTAAGATTAAATGAGGGGGATTTGGTTGAATTTCCCCCTCTAAGTTGGAAAGCGGCATCGTTCAGGCTGCTGCCTTTTGCTGAGGGAGTCTTGCTTGTTAAACTAAGAAAGGCTGACAATCCTGTATTGGAGGAATAACTTGTCTGTCAAGCATAACCAAACCTCTCCTGATGACATTCCAGAAGCGTTGCGAGATGTTCCCCCAACTGCGAATCAAAAGCGTCAACGTCGAGGGTTACGGCGGGGGCTGACTACTATTGGTTTGGGATTAATCGCGATGTTGATTAGCATTTATCTTGGCAACCTCAACTCAGAACCAACTACAGTATCAACGTCTCAACCTCAACAAAACAATAAGACAGTGGAGGAAACTGCGCCCCCTTCTTCTGATGGTGAGGGAAGGGAAACCTTGCTGGGGCATTTTGCTTATCAAGAAGCCTCTCCTGATAGCTTAACGAAGGTAACGGCAGATGGTCGTATCACTTTAAAAACGCCAGCAGCAGAACAGTTTGTGGAAATGCAGAACGCAGCTCGCGCCGATGGCGTGTTTCTTGTTCCCTTGTCTGGGTTTCGCTCACAACAACAGCAAAAAGAACTCTTTTTTGGGATTAAGGCAAAACGAGGGCAAGATACCTTAGAACGAGCTCAAGTGAGTGCGCCCCCTGGTTATAGTGAACATCATACAGGCTATGCCATTGATATTGGCGATCAAAATCATCGAGATACTCACTTTCAGCCAAGTTTTGATGAAACTCCTGCCTTTGAATGGTTAAAGGAAAATGCTGCTAGCTATAACTTTGAAATGTCATTTCCGAAAGATAATTCCCAAGGGGTTAAGTATGAACCATGGCATTGGCGATATGTTGGTAATCAGGAAAGTTTAGAAATTTTTTATCAGCCATCATGAATCAGCCCCATTTAGAGCAAATTGCTAAAGAGTTGGAAAGCCCAAGGTTGCGCGATCGCATGGTTGCAATAACCAAATTAAGAGAGGTTGAGGCGGAACAAGCTGTTCCCTTAATCAAAAAAGTCTTAGATGATCCCAGTTTACAAGTGCGTTCTATGGCTGTCTTTGCGTTGGGAATTAAGGCAACTTCCGAATCTTTTCCCCTCTTACTAGAATTATTAGAAGATGATGATTATGGGATTCGAGCTGATGCAGCAGGGGCATTGGGTTATTTGCAAGACCCACGCGCTTTTGATCCACTGGTACGATTATTTTATGAAGATACCCATTGGTTAGTTCGCTTTAGTGCGGCTGTTTCTTTAGGCAATTTACAAAATCCAGAGGCCAAAGTTGTCTTAGAACAAGCGTTGCATAGTGAACAAGGGGTGTTACAACAAGCAGCGATCGCTGCATTAGGAGAGATCAAAAGTGTAGAATCCCTAGATGAAATGTTATCCTTTGCGCAATCTCAAGATTGGCTCGTCCGTCAACGCTTGGCTCAAGCCCTTGCTAATTTCTCGACAGACAAAAGTATTTCCGCACTCAATTATTTGCAAAAAGATAGTCATCCCCAAGTTAGCGAAGCCGCTACCCATTCCTTAGAACAGATTAGGAGTTAACAATTACCGACCATGACTGATATCAAAACCTTTTTTGAACAAAGTGAAGGCAAATGGTTTACTCAACGAACCCGCTACAATTTGGCACATCAAAAAGTAGAAAATGGTCAAGCGGAATTAACTGTGGAATTACTAAATTGGGATCACCAAGATATTGTTAATTTATGTCAGTCTGCGTCTCAACCGCAACCCGACAAAACGTTCACAGAATTAGGGGGAGTGAAAGTGAGTTGGGAGGCAAACCAAGAGAAAGGCAGTAATTTAATTGCTGTGATTCCCGAGGATGAAACACTACAGAAAGGTCGATTTATTCAAAATTTTGTCCATGATGATAAAGCCCCGAGTGTCGGTCAGTTTGTGGTAGGCGTCGATGAAGCGTTAACCCTGTCCAGTGAACCGCAACCAAATTGTTTAATCAAAGAACGGTTATGGTTTGCTCACCCCAATTTGCGCCTGCGAACGGTTTGGCAAGAACAGCAAAATGGTCATCAAGGATGGGTAATGTTTTATTCGGAAATTCGACGACTCAATAGTTGATAATGACCCTTAAGAGTCAGCAACCGCTTTCAGTTTGGAATAAAAGTGGGAACGATCAAATAACGGTTGAAATCGGTTAATGCGCCATGATTTTCCTTTCTTGGGAGTCTCATCTTGCTCTTGCTTGGATGGGGTGGCATTTGTGACAGTAGTGGAGGGAGAATCTTCTGTTTCTTGATGTTGTTGTTCTGGTTGTGATGTTTCTGCTGGCACAGATTCTGCAAACGCTTGTAATTTTTTAGGTAAACGACGACAGATCAAGCGTTCAAATTCATGGCTAAAATGGAACTTAGCTTGACCACGCCGTTCCCATAACGTCAAAATTTGTTCCACCGAAATTGCTTTATATCGTCCTTGATAAAGGGCTTCAATAATGGCTAAGCGAATCCATTGCGCTTCATATTGATCTAACCAGCGCGTAACTAAGTGTTCCGCAGATTCCCCATTTCGTTCAAATCCGTATTTTTCAATTAATCCTTGAATCAGTTGCTCCATGACAACCTTGGGAAGCGTTAAGTAACCTTTTTATCTTTTAAAACAACCATAACTTACTCATTACTTTACTGGTGTAAATAAAATTGATCAAGATCGCTAGAAATGAATCGTCATGCGAATGGTACTTGTCATTAAATTGGCTTGGGTATCATCTTGGTTAGGATTGAGTTGCCAAAGCAGACCTGGTGTTATAGAAATTTGCTCACTCAATTGCCAGCGATAAAATGTTTCCAGATGCCAAGGAATGTCATTGTTTAGGGGAGAGGTGTTTTCTAAATGAGCTAGATAGGGTTGAGCCCCAATAATAATCCCTCCTAAGTTATTTTGTCCTAAATTAGGGAAAACTGCTGAGAAGGTATAGTTCCAAATTTCTCCTTCTCCTTGATTAAGGGCTTCGACATCGGTATAGCCTAACCGTCCACCAAATGCCATTTTAGATTGGGGTTGCCAAAACACTTCCACCCCATAGGAATTGCTAATGGTTGAAAATTGGGCAAGTGTTTCATTAACAACGGCAGTACCCATAGCAGGATGATTCAATCCATCACGAAATCCAAATTCCCCTTTTTCAAAATCACCATGCAAGTAGTTAACGCCGAAAGAAAGCTCTTCGGTTGCATCCCATTTTAAGCGCGTTCCTACGGTGTAAGACTCACCGAATAAGCCTTGGTTGGGATTGCTGGGTTGTTCGCTGTAATAGCCCATGCCAAAATCGAGATTTTCGGTTAGGGTTTGGGAAAGGGCAACCCCGGTTCCGCCTCCTAAACTGAGAATGGGATTGCGTTGGGCAAAGGGGGAAAGGGTGGTTGTTCCTGCATGATCATCTTCTAGCCAAGGGTTAACGGCAGCTAAATTATAGTCGCGGTGTTCTCCTCCTATGGGAGTCACTTGGATTAGGGTCGTGTCACTCACGGGAAATTGATACCGAAGTTTGCTTAATAAGACTTCATTGTCAGTATTCCCTTGCCATTGATGGGTTTGGGTTACTTCTGGCGTTCCTTGGGCAAGGTTAGGAGTTTGACTATTGCCCACGGTGATACGGGTTAAGAGTTGATCCTGTCCGGTAAAACTACTATTAAAATTAAGGCGCGATCGCGCTTGGAAGACGGGTTCAGTTATCTCCCCTGATTGAGAAGATTCTGTGATCACGAAATTGGTAATGCCGCGTAGTTTCGTGGTGGGTGAAAATTCTGTAATTTCTAATTCACGGGTACGGGCAGTGATACCATCGACTCTACCTCGTAAAATCGATAATTCTCGTAAAAACTCATTTTGTAGTTTTTGCAGTAGGGATTGATCCGCCACCTCATGGTCAATATTTTGTAAACAGCGATGGAGGAGACTTGCAAATTCATAACGAGTGAGCCAAGATTGCAGTTGATCTTTTTGATATCGGTCTAAACATTGATACCGTTGTTGCAAAGTTTCTAACCCAGAAACAGCCGAATTAGTCACTGTTTGCTTTTTGAGTTCACGCACAGGAATAACTGGGGTAGATGCCTTGGCAGGGATTGTCCCTAGTAACATGAGAAAGGTAATAATAAAGGAATGATAGCAACGCATCATGGCATATGATTGAAGTGGAAAATCTCAGTAAAACATTTGGTTCGACCACTGCGATTAGGGATGTTACCTTTTCCGTGAATGCAGGGGAAATTTTAGGTTTTTTAGGGCCTAATGGGGCTGGGAAAACAACCACAATGCGAATTTTAACTGGCTATATTCCCGCAACAGCAGGGACGGTAACCATTGATCAGTATGAAGTTCATCAAAATTCCCTAGCAGTTCGCAAACGCATTGGTTACTTACCAGAATATCCTCCCTTATATTTGGAGATGACGGTACAGGGATTTTTATATTTTGTTACTCAAATTAAAGGGATTCCTCGGCGCGATCGCGCTAAGCGAGTTCAAGCGACCCTAGAACGTTGTTTTTTAGAAGAGAAACGCCATGTCTTAATTCGCAAATTATCCCGAGGCTACCGACAACGAGTGGGAATTGCTCAAGCCATCGTTCATGATCCCCCTGTCATTATTTTAGATGAACCCACCATTGGGCTAGATCCTCGTCAAATTATTGAAGTCCGAAACTTAATTAAAACCTTAGCAGGGGATCATACGATTATTCTTTCGACGCATATTCTGTCGGAAGCCAATATGACCTGCGATCGCGTTACCATTATTGCCAATGGGACAGTGGTTGCTACCAATACCCCGGATCAATTGATGACAGAATTAGCAGGGGGAGGGGGATACACCTTAGAAGTGGGTGGCGATTGTCACTTAATTCAACCTAGCTTAGAACAATTATCAGAAGTGCGTTCGGTTAGCATCTCTTCGCTAGAGGATTCTGCGCGATCGCAGCTAAAAATTCGTTGTGAACCCGAAACGGAAGTGGGAGATAAAATTGCTACCGTTATTGTTAATTCCGGGCTTCATCTTTATGAAATGCAGCGCGATCGACCCACTTTAGAAGAGGTATTTTTAGAATTAACGAATCAAGATGAATCGGTAACTGCTGAAACAGAGAAAGAACAGGAAACCCATGATGATTCTACTGAATAATCTCCTTGCAATTTTTCGTCGTGAATTACAAAGCTATTTTACCTCTCCGTTAGCTTATTTAATTGTGACGATTTTTTGGTTAATAGCTGGATTACTCTTTTATATCCTGTTATTTAGTGACCAAGGAATTATTGAGCAAGTTAGCAAACGGGAACAAATGGGAAGAGAAATGCCTTCCATTGATCTCGCTTCAGAATTTATTAAAAGTTACTTTACTTCCTTAGGAACCTTATTGCTATTTATTCTTCCTGTACTGTCAATGGGGTTATATACGGAAGAACGGAAACGCGGCACCATTGAATTATTAGCAACTTCTCCTGTTACTAATTGGATTGTTGCCTTAGGGAAATTATTAGGCGTTTTATCGTTTGTTACGTTCATGATGATCCCGATTATTGGTTATCAAATTGCTGTTTTCAATG
>JAHEOB010000124.1 GCA_018610095.1 Halothece sp. MAG | reverse complement strand
GGAACAACGCGAACTTGGCGCGATCGACATTTTTCTAAATCAATCCAACGGGCAACTTTTTGGCGTTCTCCTTCATTAAACGTAATTTCTTCTAGTTCATAAAATTTAGGATTGGCAAAGCTGCATTCATACAACTGAATCACTTCATGTCCGGGTTGACCATTAAACGAGAAGATACTTTCTAAACAAGTGACATATTCAATATCTGTTAATTCCGCTTGTAATTCTTCTTGAAATTCTCGTTTCAGGGCTTCTAAACTTGTTTCACCAAACTCAATACCTCCTCCCAACGCCCGATAAAAATACTCTTGTTTGGTTTCATCATAGCCTTGAGAGAGAAAAACACGATTTTGATGATCTTTAATTAATCCTAATACTAAGAAACGAATTTCATTTGGATTGTGCATAATTATTTTGTCATGAATTTTGGTTTTTGATGACCCCATCTCCCCATTACAGTATCACCTTTCTAGACCCATTAAAGTTCCCCAAAACCTTTTTTCTTCTTTTTCTTCTTCTTCTTCTTTTTCCCCGTACCAGCAGGTTGACGGAATCCAGGGCGCGGTTGATTTCCAGCACCGCCACCCCCACCAAACATACCGCCACCTCCACCCATCCCAGGCATTTCCATATTACCTTGCCCCATTTGCTGCATCATGGAGCGCATTTTTGTAAAGTCATTGATGAGTTTCGTGACATCTTGTTCACTATGCCCTGATCCTTTACCCACTCGGCGACGACGACTCGGTGATTGAGCTAACAAATCAGGATTTTCTCGTTCCTCCTTTGTCATGGAGTTAATCATCGCCTCAGTACGTTTGAGTTGGGTTTCCCCTTTCTCAATATCGGCACCACTGAGTTTATTCATCCCTGGGATCATTTTCATAACATTGCCAAATGATCCCATATTCTTCAGTAAGCGCATTTGTTTGAGGAAATCATTAAAATCAAACTGCGCCTCCAACATCTTGGCTTGCATGGCTTCCGCATCCGCCATGTCGATTTCCTCTTGTGCTTTTTCCACTAAGGAAACCACATCCCCCATTCCTAAAATGCGAGAAGCCATACGTTCCGGGTGAAAGGGTTGCAGGGCTTCCACTTTTTCCCCAACACCGACAAATTTAATGGGTTGCCCAGAGATTTGACGGACAGATAAGGCAGCCCCACCACGGGTATCACCATCTAACTTGGTAAGAATTGCCCCCGTAATGCCAACTTCTTCATGGAACGTGCGCGTGAGATTGGCTGCCTCTTGCCCAGTCATGGCATCTACCACCAGCAGGACTTCATGAGGAGAAACCTTATTTTTAATGCCAATCAGTTCCTCCATCATGTCTTGGTCAATTTGTAACCGTCCTGCGGTGTCGATGATAACGGTATCAATCCCTTCTGTTTTCGCTTTTTCTACCCCCTGCTGGGCTACCTCAACAGGGTTAGCTTCGGTTCCCATTTCAAAGACAGGAACTTCAATTTCTTCCCCAAGGGTTTTTAACTGATCAATGGCTGCAGGACGATAAACGTCAGTTCCCACCATCAGCGCACTGCGATTTTCTTTACGTAGATGTAGCGCAAGTTTGGCAGTTGCAGTGGTTTTCCCAGTTCCTTGTAACCCTGCCATTAATACAATGGTGGGCGGGGTTTCCGCTTGGGCAAGGGGAACATTGCTTTCCCCCATCACTTTGACCAGTTCATCATTGACAATTTTGATGAATTGCTGATCAGGACTTACTCCAGAGATGACGTCCGCCCCTTGGGCTGCCTCTTCGACATCTGCAATAAAGGATTTGACAACTTGTAAGTTCACATCGGCATTCAGCAATGCCCGTCTGACTTCTTGCAGGGCGGGTTTAATATTATTCGAGGTGATTTTGTCTTGACCGCGCAGTTTTTTCCAAGCAGACTCTAAACTTTCTGATAGTGCGTCAAACATAAAAATTTACTATAAAAAATTCTGATCACAATCCAGGAATTAAGGCTTTCTCTAATTTAGCAATATGAGCGAAAATCCCCCATCCCCATTACTTGGGTGATATTGCACAAAAAAAACCAGCCTAGGAGGCTGGCTTGTCTAGCTTGCTGCGTTGGGAGGAGAAAACCTGAGTTGTACCAATACCGCCTGACGCTGCTGTTGGACTCAGTTCAGGAAATGGGACAATTGAGGCTTATTAAGTTCACCTTAACAATTTTTGTAAATTTTTGCAAAGTTAATTGACGATTCTGAAACGAATTGTAGTCTAAAACACAACATTATAATGAATTGTAGTACAATTAAACCTTCTTTTTGAGAAAGCTGAGGTCTAGTCATTCTAAGTTAAGAAGCTAGACAACCCATCTTTATCCAGTGACTCATCAAATCTAGGGATTTTAACGAATGTCAATGTATTTTATGACACATTAATACTTAAAAACGATAGGAATTTACAATTGATTGTTTCTCTTGATCTTTTAATATAAAATCATGACCAGCAACGTGGCACCTAGGCATAGTTTATGAATAAATACAATGCTAACAATTCACAAGCTAATGTTAGAAATACTCAACATCAAGCCATCAATCCAAACCAAACGTCTTCAGAAAACAATCATGCTTTAAGTTGTCATGATCCAGTAAAATTGCTTAAAACGATTTCCAATCGGGAAGGAAATGGTCTATTGGAAATTTATCAGCAAGATATTCACTGGAAAATTTATTTGGAAGAAACCCGCATTAAGTATGCTTCCTTATCGCTTCAATCCTTGGATGAATTAAAATACCATTTACGATATTTGGGTTGTAATAATGCCATTGAAGCGATGAATGCAGCGAAGGCATTGGAGGATAATAATCAAACTGCTATCGATCGCATTATTGATTGGTTATATAACAAAGGGTTTCTTAATGCGAACCAACGGTCACAAGTGAGTGAGCGAGTCACCCGAGAAGCCTTAGAACCCCTCAGTTGGTTAAGCGATGTGACTTATCAGTGGTACAACAATACCTCCCAAGAACCTGCAGTCTCTATTAATAAGGGGATAGAAATCCAAACCATAGCTTCTCAACTGCAAACCCGATTGCAATCTTGGCAACAATTCCTTGATGAAATTCAGTCTCCTTACCAACGCCCTTATTTTTTCAGTGCTGGTACAAAACAGAATCTGAATAATTCCGTATTAGTCAAACTTGGCAAGTTAATGCGTGGCTTAAGCCTTCATCAACTGGCAAGCATTATTAAACAAGATGAAATCAAATTAGCCCGCCTACTTTATCCTTATATCCAAAATGGCGATATCTTTGTACGAGACCCGAAACCTCCTTGGAATCAGCTTCCTAACATTCCCTCGCTAGCCACTTCTTCCCAATCCAATCAGTCAGAATCATCCACTCAGACAAAAACAGCAACCTACAAAATTGCTTGTGTCGATGATAGTCCCACAATTTTGCAGCAAATCCAGCAATTACTTGTCAACGAAAAATACGAAGTTACTCAAATTGATAATCCTGTAGAAGCTGCTTCTAAGTTGTTTCGGCTTAAGCCTGATTTAGTGTTAATGGATATTTCGATGCCAGAAATTAATGGCTATAAGCTGTGCAGTTTGTTAAGAAATAGTAATGCTTTGGCTAATGTACCTATTATTATGGTAACTAGTCGAAGCGGGATGATTGATAAAGTAAGAGCCAAGACAGTCGGAGCAACTGATTATTTAACCAAGCCTTTCACAAAAAGTAACTTATTAACCATTGTTGAAAAATATCTTTCCCAAGAGCAAAGGTGAGATAATTGTTGTTGGTTGTTGTAAAGAAATGAAGGAAAAATGACTACTGTTCTCGTTATTGATGATATTCAATCAGAACTACAACTTCTGAAAAGTTTTATGGATCAATCGGGTTATCAAACTGAAACAGCCAGTAGTGGAGAAGAAGCACTGAGCAAAGTTGAAGAAAATCCCCCTGATGTGATTGTTGCAGATTTAGTAATGCCTGAAATGAGTGGATTGGAATTATGTCGAAAACTGAAAAAGAATCCCGATACCGCCAATATTCCTTTTGTTGCTTGTACCACCAAAGACCGACAAATTGATCAAAAATGGGCCAAAAAACAAGGAGTTGCTGCTTATTTAGTAAAACCGTGTACACAACAACAACTATTGGAAGCAGTGGAATCCGTCCTTACTTAAAGTACGATGATGGAAGCAACGACACCCACCGAACGGTTACAACAGCTACTGCCACGCCTTTTTAGCCAAGAGCGGGTAACAGGAGACCGATATCTGCTGTTTCAACTGACCCCTGAAATAACGGCTGCCATTACGCTGGAACAAGTTTGGGAAGCAACGGTTGTTTCTGCAACAGCAATTACTCCCATTCCACAAATGCCCTCCTATGTTTTAGGTTGGCATAATGGGCGCGATCGCGTTTATTGTATTGTTAGCTTACAAGAGTTAGTCGGATTAACCACCTCCACGAAACTGCTTCAACAATATTCCGTAATGGTTGTTCAATTGTCCCCTAAAATGACATCAAGGAGTGAAACTAAACCACTGCTTGTGGGAATGGCAGTCCACCGTATTTTAAGAACCATACCAATTAACCAACAAGAACTCGTCTCTGCTGTGGGTGAGTTTCCCTCAACATTAACCCCTTATCTGTCTGGTTGTATTCAGCGCGAACAACAACAGATTGCTGTTTTAGATTTAAACACGTTGGCAGCAGAAATGACCCCTTCCCAGTAATCCTAATTATTCCTACAAGGAGAAAGTGTAATGACACAACTAGAAAATGTAAATAATAATAGCCAAACCATCAATAATGAAGCGTCGAATGATTCTGCAATTGAAGAATCCTCCCAACAATCCACCTCATCTTCACCCAAACTGAAAAAAGCAACATCTCTACGAAATCGACTACTACTGTGGATTGTGCCGACTGTACTCGTTCCCATGATCGGAGCAGCAGGTGCAGGATTCTGGATTGCAAACAATACTATCCGTAGTGAGTATAGAGAAGAGCTAAAACGACAATCTCTGTTAGCTCAGATTGCAATGAGTGATTTAGTGGACAAGTTGTCAACAACCCCAGAGCAGTTAGCAGAAAATCCCTTAGTTATTGAAGCTGCTCGTGATGGTAGTAAAAAAGTAATTGATGAGGAACTAACTAATTTATCTCAACAAAAATTAGAGAATCAATTTGATCTGAATCTTTTAAATCCCAATGCAAACTTTAATAACTACCTACAAGACGTTGTTCGGCAATCAGAATTCACTGAAATTGTGATTACCGAAAAGCATGGTTTTAATGTGGGATATAATGAAAGAGCGACGAATTTCGTGCATCGTGGTGAGTCTTGGTGGCAAAAAGCAAAAAATGAACAACAATGGATCGGTGACAAGTTTCAATCTGGCATCACGGAAACCAACAACAGTAAACAACTACCACTTACCCATGCCATTGAAGACCCGACTAACGATCAATTTTTAGGAGTCATTCATCTAGGAGTTCCCCCTTCTGAATTTCAAATTGTAGAGTCTTATATTAATTCTTCTAATTTACTAGAAACGGAAAAAGTTCAAGTTTTGAGTCCTTCTTCTAAACAAGTGCTGGCAACTGTTACCCCAGAAGAAGGGTTTGTGGATAAGGAAAACTTAGCGGGAGGGGATGTCATTAATTCAGCAAGTAAAAAGTTAATTAATGCCCAGTCAAATCCTGCAGCATTACTACCACAAATTAAAGATGAACTTCGTAGTGAGTATGAAGTCAGTAATGTTAAGGGTAAGGATACAGGAGAATCAATTGTTCGTCTCAGGTTTAGCTATGATGGGCGAACCTATGAACTAGTGAATGTTCCCAAAACGGATTGGGTTGCTATTTCCTCAGTTGATAATGGGGTTCTACAAACAGCAGGGCAAGAATTAATCACAATCTTTGGTCTGATTGGAGGTGGATTAGGCGTTGTCTCCATTGGAGTGGTCTTTCTGTTAGCTCGTCAATTATCAACGCCTTTAACTCGCATAACGGAATCAGCACAAAAAGCTGCTGCTGGTAATTTAGAGACACGGGCTCTCCCAGAAGGGAGTTATGAAACCCAAGTCTTAGCAGAAAGTTACAATAACCTCGTTGAGCGTGTGCAACAACTGCTAAACGAACAAGAAGAAACTGCAGAGCAACAACGGAAACAACGGGAAGGCTTAGAAGAAGAAGTTTCGCAATTAGTCGATGAGGTTGAAGGAGCTTCCGAAGGGGATTTAACGGTAAGAGCCCAATTAATGGCAGGAGACATTGGCATTGTCGCCGACTTATTTAAT
>JAHEOB010000123.1 GCA_018610095.1 Halothece sp. MAG | reverse complement strand
TTCCTTTACAGGAAAAGAAACTGATTACGGAGAACGCACCCCTGGTTTTGAACTAGATACCTACGCTAGCCAAAATCTTCCTAGCTAAGATAATCAATAAGAAGTTTGGCAACGCCTAAATAGAGAAATAGCAGTTACCCAGTAATCTGTAGGGGCAAAATTTAAGCCTCTAAAACCCCCTTTTAGTGAAATTTAAGGGGACTTTTTTTTAAGATACCTTGAAGGTAGGCTCGTAATTAACAGATAATAGTGGAAAACTATGAGAAGTAATAATAACCATCTAACTGATACTTTAGGACGAGCCCTACAAGACTTACGAATTTCAGTAACGGATCGTTGCAACTTCCGTTGTACCTACTGCATGCCAAAAGAACTCTTTGGCTGGGATCACCCTTTTCTGCAACAGGAAGCCCTGTTAAGCTTTGCAGAAATTGAGCGGTTGGCTCGAATTTTTGCTGCCCACGGCGTTCGAAAAATTCGCTTAACTGGTGGAGAACCCTTACTACGCAATAAACTGGAACAATTAATTGAATCACTTGCTAGTATTCCTGGCATTGAGGACATTGCCCTCACTAGTAATGGTTCCTTAATCACCCCAGCTAAAGCTAAGGCGCTTCGGGATGCTGGGCTCAATCGGATTACCATTAGCCTGGATTCATTGGATGAGAAAACGTTTCAGGCAATCAATGATGTTGGCTTTCCCGTGGCAAAAGTTTTAGAAGGCATCGAAAATGCTGCCAATGCTGGACTTGCCCCTGTCAAAGTCAATATGGTTGTCAAAAGAGGGGTTAATGATGGCAGCATTCTCCCCATGGCTCGGCAATTTCGTGGCACTGAACAAATTCCACGGTTTATTGAATATATGGATGTTGGAACTAGCAATGGTTGGCGCATGGATGATGTCGTTTCGGCAGCCCAAATCCGAGATACCATTCAATCTGAATTTCCCATTGAACCAGTTGATCCCAATTATCCCGGTGAAGTAGCGAACCGTTGGCAATATAAGGATAAGGCTGGTGAAATTGGTATTATTTCTTCTGTTACTCAGCCGTTCTGTGGCAGTTGCACCCGAGCACGGCTTTCTGCAGAAGGATTTTTATATACCTGCTTGTTTGCTAGCGGTGGGCATAATTTACGTCAGTTTCTACGAGATGGTTCTTCTGATCAGACAATTCATCAGGCGATTGCATCGATTTGGTCACAACGCGATGATCGCTATTCAGAATTGCGTACTCTCGAAAGTGCTGATGGCAAGGCTGATAATAGTTCCAAAATAACGCCATCAAAAGTGGAAATGTCTTACATTGGGGGATAATATTTAATCCTTCCCAAACATCAACATTAGCTTTGGAACCCGCTGTGGCTCCAGAATTAATGGTTCAAAAAGCATCAGTTCAATCCGTGGCATAGGAGCGACGTTTTATCCTATATTTCAACGCGATCGCGCTATCCTCTATTCCTAAGTGGCATATAACCCTTTTGATGGATCGCCACGCTCATTCACGGGTGGCGAGTTCATCTCATTTGATCGATAAAATATGCTTAGCGATCGCGCTAGCAGCTCCTGGTTTTCCCATCCGGCGCTTACCATTATCGGTAATGAACTGTAATTGATCGGGATCGCTAAATAACTCACTAACCACATCAGCCACCTGAGATGGTTTTTTAACTAATTTCACAGAAGGACCGAGTAAGCGTGTTTGAGCCTCTGCAAAAGCAGCATTATATTGGGGTCCTTCGCCGGGAAAGGTAATCACTGGTTTGCCTAACCCCACAAATTGTTCCGTGGCTGTTCCCGCCATCGCGATCGCGATATCAGCAGCGAATAAACAACTATGATAAGCGGTTTGCGTCAGAAGCAATTGCGTTGTTCCTTGGTAAAATTCTATTCCTTGTTGATCTTGAACGGGGGTAGAGGGAGTTTCCGTTGGATTTAATTCCCATCCTTTTTTAGATAAGGCTTCACTAAATGGATCTAAACTCAGGTTAGCCGCGATCGCGCCGAAAAAACAGAGGCGACGTTTGGTTTCTCGCATCATAATGGCTTCCACGGCTTCTAAAATTAATTCCCAATTTCGCTCTACTTCAGGGGAACGGGAACCGGGCAGGAGTAACACCCGCAGCGATCGTTGCGTTTCTGATTCTTCCTTAATGGAAACTTCTGGGGTTAAGCCATCCATCATGGGATTGCCACAATCATAGGCTGGCACTTGAAATTGTTGCAAAACTTGAGTGGTAAGCGTATCTCGGGGAAAAACAGCACGACAACGAGGATTTTTCATTAAACAACGTTCCCAAGGAAAATAGACGGAACCGGAACACCGTTCCCAAAAAGAGGTTTGGGGTAGCCATCCTCCCTCATCCCGTAAATAATATTCCGATTTGGCAGTTCCCACAAAGGTATAATCGGTACCACTCCACCAAGCAAACAATAACGGTACAATATCCCCCACTGCTAAAATCAGTCCACCTTGTTGCGCCCAACGTCGAGCTGCCTTAATTTGTGCCAGTGTTAGCGAAATTAAGCCACCGCGAACATCTTGCCAAAACTGTTTACTATCCATATAGATAAATCCCCCTGAGGGCATTTTTTTCACAGGGGAAATGACAGGAACATTTGCCTGATGATAAGGCGTTCCATCTCCAACAATGGGAATGGCAGCAATCTCTAAATCAGAGGTTTGCTGACGCAAGGCTTCCACAATTTTAACGGCAATTACATCTTCACCGTGACCATTGCTGAGACAGAGTAATTTCAAGACTGTTATTATCCCAACTTTTGAATTGCATTCTCCAAGTTACCATTCTCATGGGATAGATGAAGATGGGATAGGATAGCACTAGTATTTTACCCACACTTGCAGAGCCATGTCTCTAATCAAACGTCGTCAACTTTTACGCTGGTTAGGCTTAGCCACGGGGGCTGCCATTGTTCCGCCGGTTGTCAGTTGTCAATCTCAAAGGAATCAAGTTCCCAGTTCTTCTAGTATTCCGCTAACAGCTAAATCGACTTCTGATGAGGTGTCACAAGTGGCTTTACTGAAAACCAGCGATCGCGCGTCTGCTGTTGATCAAGTGCTAGATTTATTACAACCGGATGAGTTTAGAAACAAAAATGTTTTTATCAAACCTAACTACAATACGGGTGATCCCGCACCAGCAGCCACTGATACTGACTTTTTAAAGCGTCTGGTTAATCAAGTGCAACAAACCAATCCCAGTAAGATTAC
>JAHEOB010000122.1 GCA_018610095.1 Halothece sp. MAG | reverse complement strand
TTTAACGACTTTTCTAGAAACATACGCGATCGCAGCATAATATTCGTAACGCAAAGTTAATTCTTTAATGCGATGATTCGCTAACCAATATCGTTTGGGAATCAGTAATAATAATCGATTAACAATTAGTTTTCGCAAAGGCGTTTCCAGCGTTCTGGTTTTAGTAATGGGCGGTGGAATTTGATTCGATAAAACAGCATCTCCCTTCCAGTTCATCATGACACTTAATTTTTTAAGCACTGATTCTGAAATAACGCCTTCATCATGGAGTTCTCGATAAGCATGATGTTCAATCTGTACCACTTGTAACCAAAAGACTTGGCGCATTTGCACCGGATCCGCTCTCAATTGTTCCCAAAACTGGGTTGCTAAGGCTTCCGCTTGGTCCAGATTTTGTTGATAATTTTCTCTAACCTCATCCACAATGGATTCATCAAAGAAGGGACGTTTTTTCAACTCTTGGGTTAATCCTAACGTTTCCTTCTGGATAAAAACATTGGCTTGGATGCGCGCTAGTTCCTGTCGCTTGGATAATTGATCTAAACCCAGCCAACGCACCAAATGTTCAATGGTGGAGCCACTCACTAAAATCGTAAAGATTGTGACGCCCAACGTCATCGCAACAATGAGTTGTCGATGGGGAAAGTCATTACTTAGACTTAAAGCTAGGGCAAGCGCGATCGCGCCTCTTAATCCCCCCCAAATGCTTACCAATTGAAACCGCCAATTAATGGGATTAGCAGACTGAAAGCGATTGACTAACGGCATTAAGGAAAACACAATCAACCCTCGAACCAGCACTGCTACAACAATCGCCCAACCAATAGCCATCCAAAAGGTCAAATTATTCGTGTTCAATTCCACCAGAAAGTCTGATGTTTTTAACCCTACCAGTAAAAAAATTAAACTATTGGCAATAAATGCAGCATATTCCCAAAACTCTTGGATATGGGTTCTAACTTCTGGTTTTAGGGTATATTCACAATAGCCGCCTACCACTAAACCGGCACTCATGACAGCCAAAACGCCAGAAAATTCTAGATAATGTTCGGCAACTAAAAAGGCTGTATAAGCAATTAATCCAGAAATCGTTAACTGAATCGCATAATCATCCTCTGCTAACTTGATGGAAAGCCGCATTAGCATTCCCATAAGGGCACCGACAATGATGCCTCCCATTAAGGTGAACAACATTTCTAACAAGGCTTGTTGTAAAGTGGGGAATTCCAATTGATTTTGACGAATGACCACCAAAATCACATCAAACAACACAATTGCAGTCGCATCATTTAACATACTTTCCCCTTCCACCAGCATGATCAGCCGTCGGGGAACCCCTAATTTCTTAAATAAAGCAATGACGGCAACGGGATCAGTTGCGGAAACTAAAGCACCAAATAACCATGCCTGAAAAAAGGAAAGCGGCGTCAACCAACCCAATAATCCACCGATTATTCCCGAACTTAGGATTAAACCCGGTACTGCTAAAGTGAGAGAGGGAACTAAGGTTCGCAATAGTAATTTATTATCGAGATTAATTGCGGACTCAAAAATTAAAGGCGGTACAAAAATATAAAGAATTAAATGGGGAGACAGCGTAAGAGCCGTCAAAGACTCCATCGGCGTCCCAAAACCAGTTAATAAGCCTAAAATTAAGCCAATAAGAACCAACCCAACGGTGTAAGGAAAATTTAAGCGTTTAAAAGCGACTGCTCCCAAAGAAGCAATCAGTAACAAAACTAGGATCGAAATTTCCTTGGTTAATATCGGTGTTTCATTCATTGGTCAATGAGATGGCACAATTAATAAACAGGTAAGGTAAAGTGAAAGCAACTACCTTGATTGGGACGACTATCCACCCAAATTTGACCATAATGGGCTCGAATCACTTGACGACATAGGGATAGCCCTAAACCATATCCTTCCTTGGCTTCATCTCGTTTTAAGCGAACATGCCCCTCAAAAATTTCTTCTTGCTTTTCTTCAGGAATACCAGGCCCATCATCACAGACAGTTACTTGAATTTTTTGACTGGTCCGATGTAGTAATGACACCCGAATCGTTCCTTGGCTCGGAGTATATTTAATAGCATTCTCAATTAAATTGACCAGCACCTGTCGGATTAATTCTCCATCCGCATGAGCAGGAGGCACATCGGTGGGTAAATCCGTATCTAATTGTAAACGCTGTTGTTGAAAAGAATGTTGAAAATGATCTAATATTTGTTTAATTAAATCCTGTAGATTCAGTTGTTGCGGTTGAATCCGTAATTCTGAATTTTTCCCCCGCGCAGTTTGCAAAATATCATTAATTATGCGATTCATGACTCGAAACTGCGTTTGGGCTTGCTTGATCAATTGCTGGTGAACTTGCTCCCCTTTTTGTTCATTTAATTCCAAGGTTTCAACGGCAATGGAGGCAGCCGTGAGAGGGTTCCGTAAATCATGAGCCAACATTGCCAATACTTGATCTTTAAAGCGAATATGTTCGTTGAGTTCTTGATTTTCTTGTTTTAAACGGAAGATTTCATCCGAGAGACGAATTAATTCCGTCGAGTAACTAACAGAAGTAACCTCTTGTTGTCCTCCTTGTTGCTGTTGAGCGCTTTCTACCCAACTTGACCAGCACTGCTGAAGCTGAGCAACTAAATTCGTACCAGCAATCGTTTGGCGAGGATTAGGGCTCATTTTGACTAATGCTGGGGTGGCAACTAAACGAAAATGCTCCGCTAAATAGGGTTGATGGGCAACATTAACGATCTCAAGTTCAAATGGATATTGTTCCTTGAGCGTTTTTAAATAAGCTTTAATTTCTTGAATATGCTCTTGAGAGCTCGATCGCTCATCAATGAACAACAGTAGCTGGAGTGGCACTAGTGAATATGTCTCCTGTTGCTACACACTAGATATCAATGATTAGGGCAATCTCCCGTGAATTGCCCTAGCACCCATGTTATGCCCCTTGGGAAATGGAAACTGTAATCCATATTAAGCCACTGACTAACAGCAGAGAAAGCAATCCCATAATGATGTAGTTACGTTGCTGTTTTTTAGTGGGGGGATTAGCAACATACATCTTGGGCTGGACGGCAAAATTATTAAGACGACCGTCTTCTTC
Source organism: Halothece sp. MAG (assembly GCA_018610095.1). GTDB lineage: Bacteria > Cyanobacteriota > Cyanobacteriia > Cyanobacteriales > Rubidibacteraceae > Halothece. The sequence continues at coordinate 7,166 of JAHEOB010000122.1, read as the reverse complement.
TTCCGTATATGGCATTGTTTAACCTCTTTTACTTTAACAACATCGTTTAGATATCTTAGTGAATCTACGATCAATCGTTAAGTATTTTTTGGATTTCTTAACATTTATTTGCATTCTTGAGAGTTTAAAGTCACCCAAAATTATGTCGGTGGCTTCCTTGGCAAATTAAGATCAAAGCAGTAGCAATTAGCCAGCTGAGAATTATGGTTAGCCTAGAGCAAGTGGAAAGCATGATTAAAGCACAACTCCCTGATGCACAGGTTCAAGTGCAAGACTTGACTGGAGGAGGCGATCATCTGGAAGCAGTGGTTGTTTCCTCCGAGTTTGAAGGGAAAAGCCGAGTGAAACAACATCAAATGGTTTATAGCGCCCTCCAAGAGGCGATGCAATCAGAAGCCATTCACGCACTTGCGCTCAAAACCTATACCCCTTCTGCATGGGAACAAGCCAGTCAAACCGCTTAAACGTTATTGTGGACATAAACCGAGAATCAACTGAGATTAACTATGGCACCAGAAGTTAAAGAACGGATTGAAAACTTAATCAATAACAATAAAATTGCCGTTTTCATGAAGGGAACGAAATTAATGCCCGAGTGTGGATTTTCTAACAATGTTGTCAACATTTTAAATGCCATGGGGGTTCCCTACGAAACCTATAATGTGCTTGAGGATCCTGAAGTTCGTCAAGGAATCAAAGAATATTCCAATTGGCCAACCATTCCCCAAGTTTATGTTAATGGGGAATTTATTGGCGGTTGTGATATTATGATTGAACTCTACCAAAATAACGAATTACAAGAAATGTTAGAAGTTGCACTTGCTTCTTAAAGGGTTTCGTTTAAAATTAAACCCCACTCTCTAGCACTCCTAGGGAGGGGGGTGATCTCAATAACGTTGCGTTCCTTGCCTTGGCAGCAGTTAAGGATTATCTTGTTGAGAGGTTGTGAGCCTTCCATCCTTAGATAATTCTGTGGGATTAACCAATTGTTCACGTAACAGTTTAATTTGTCGTTGGTTAGCATTAACATCACTAGTTAGGGTATCTAATTCTTGAGACGTTTCTTCCTCGATACGATCAATTTTTCGTTGTTGACTGGCGATATCTTCTTCTAAGGTTTGTACTTTTTCACGCAATTCTACTTTAGTTTTTTGAAGGGATTGTTGTTGTACCAAAGAACGAAAAGCAAACCATCCAGAAATACCGATGCTAATAATGAGTGCCACCACTAGCCCTGCAAGGAGAGTGAGAACAGTTCCTTGTAATCGTGCTAGTTTCACTTGTAGTTCCTCAACGGTTTGTGTCGGATTTTCGGGTTGATTGGGTTCAGCGTTAGATTCAGAGTAGGATGGTTGATTCATGAAATTACCAACATTCGGGGTAGATTTCCAAGGAGGCTAACTGAGCAACTGAAGGCTTTAAAGTTAGCAAACGCAACACGTTTATCTTAACGTGAGCGGAAAAACCTCGCCGAGCTAGCTTAATACTAGTGATATAGTATCCTGTTCAGTTAAAGCGACATGGGAGAGTCAATATAAACCACTGGTTCAGGCGTGTTAAATTTAAGATTATAAGCACCTAGTTTATGCGCGATCGCGCTATTGGCTAATTCTAAAAGACGTTTACGTAAGTCTAAAGAACTTTGGTCTGCACTGGAAATAAAAAAGATAATTCGAGCTCGAGTTCCTGACTGTTCATCAGAGGCACAAAATTGGACATGGATACTGGCTTGATCAAATCCCCAAAATACTTGACTTGCTTGGTTGACAACTTGTTTCACTAAGGCGCGTTCTCCACTGTCTAATACTTTAAAAAAGTCTAAGCATAACATGGCAACAATCTTTTTACCACGACTGACATTTTCAATATTTTTATCTGCCATCAAGGAATTGGGAACAACGGCGATTGTATTACGAGCAATTAAGCGAATTTTAGTGGACCGTAAGCCAATGGACTCAATGCGACCATAAGCATCTTCATCATAGGGATTAAAATTGATCCGGATATACTCACCAGGGCGATAAGGACGATCCAAATAAATTTCAAGTGTACCAAATAATCGGCTTAGGGTTTGTTGCGCCCCAAATGCAACTGCAACGCCACTAATTCCTAAACTTGCCACAATTGCAGTGATATTTAACCTTAAACCAATTGCAAATAAAATACCAGCTAAGATAATAATAAAAACATAAATGAGGGTTTCAAAAATTAAAACGGCTTCCGTGACTTCTCCAAACCAGCGTTGCACGACAAGAATAACGGAACGCCGAATTAATTGACGAGTAATTTTTAACGCAATCCAGGCTAAAGTTACTGAAAGGATTAAATAAACAAAAAAGCCGATAAATTGATATAAATCCTCATATTTAATCAGTAAGCTTAAAGCGAGCGCAATGATTAGAAATGTTCCCGTAATGGTAATTAAGTTTTGAAATGACTTAATAAAATTATCATAGGTCTGCTTAGCATTGAGGGAAACAAAAAGTTGGGTCAATTTTAATCCTTGCCAAATTAATTTTGGAAAACGGCGACCCAAAAAAGGAGCAAATACTGCGACTAAGGTAAATAAACCTAAGCGCACCATTAATTCGATAAAATAGAGTGTCAAATTGTCTTCAATATCCACTCTGACGCAACTCCTCCTGTTAAAGACTCATCGGTTGAGGAACATCAATTGTCATTTGTTCACATTCAAATGAAATATCATAAGTTTGTAAACGGTTGACAATATTTTCACGGGCAATTTGGAGTAATCCTCTTCGTAATTCCATTGATGTCTCAGCTGCTCCAAGAATAAAGAAAACTACTTGAGCACGAACACATTGACGACCCGAATTATCAACAATATCATTAAATGTTATTTGAGTTAAGTCACGATCAATTCCTAAAATATCCTCAGTGCTTTCTAAAATAGACTCTTGAATTAGAGCCCTTTCATTTTCAGATAAAAGACGATAAAATTTTAAATCCACCATGGAAATAACCCGTTTGGCACGGCTTAAATTTTCAATTCGATCTTGAACTAAACTACTATTCGGGATCACAAGTAATGTATTTTTTCCAGATAAACGAACTTTGGTGGAACGCCAACCAATTGATTCCACTTTGCCAAGGGTTCGATCTTGAAGATGAATATAATCATCAACTTGGAAAGGACGATCAATTAATAAAACAATACTCCATAAAATTTCCTCAATGACTTTTTGAGATGCAAAGGCAATAGTTGCACCTGCAATTCCTAAACTTGCTACTAAACCAATTAAATTGATCTGATGGGTTTGCGCGAAACAAAAAATAACAACTAAAACGGTGGTTGCTTTCGTTAAATATTGGCTTAACGCAATTAATTCACTATTGATTTTGGTTTGATTTTCGAGCGCAACGTCTAAAAAATAGTTCTCAAACAGATAATCAATTAAGTTAAAAGTAAATACAGTAACATTAATAGCAACAATAATTCCTAAAGGAAATTCTAGCCAGTCTAACCATTTGGGATGAGGAAGCGTTAAAAATATTGTATCTAAAACAATGATAATGATCGTTAAAATAAACCAAATCTTAAACAGCGTACTAAAGCTTTGGTAAATTTTTGTTGGAGAAAAACGACTAACTAAGGATTGAATAACTTGAGAAAATCGTAAGTAAGATGATCCCACAATTAATAAAAAACCTAGAAAGACAATCAGTGCGAAAAGAAAGATGAGACTTAGTTGGATAGGATCAATTCCAGTCACTAATTTTCCTTATGTCAAACGCGACAACTTAATGCTAGTTTAGCCTATAATTAAACGTTTTAAACAACAGTCGTAAGCAGGAATAGGCATTTATCCATATGATATGATCGCGCTATTGTTCACGGGGTAAATATAAGGTTGCTGTTTGGGCAGTTTCATCCACGGCAACCCCAATCTTGATGGGGTCTTCTAATTCTACCCCTTGATGGGGAATGGATAATCCAACAAAACTTTCCCCATTATCCGCTCGATATCCCATCAGATTTAAACAAGTCGGATGGATTTCCCAAGACTGTCGCTGACGGCTAAATTCCCAGTTCTGCATTAACAGTTGTTGATTGGGGCGTTTAATATAGTGCCTTAATTGTTCCATCCCATCTTCTGCAGATAGAAACAAATAGGGCTGGGCAGCCACAATTAGCCCAATTAACTCACTGATGGATTCGTTTTCTTGTAACTGCAAAACGCCCTGTGTTCCAACAACTTGAATATCGGGTGTTTCCATAAGCCAGTTTGCAGTGATTCTATCATACACTATAAACAGCAGTTACTGTTTAATCCCAGCATTTGGAAGCCGGACGCATAACTGCCTGTTCTCGAAGTTGGTTTAAATATTGTTCCAAAGCGGATAATTGCGATAAATTGAGGGAGTAATAGACCCAACGTCCTTCTTGACGCGATTGGACTAAATTCGCTTCTTTTAGCGTTTTTAGATGGAATGATAACTTGGGTTGGGCAACTGATAGCTGATCGCGCAGTTCACACACACATAACTCTTGTTCTTGTAAGAGTTCTAACACCTTGACGCGCAAGGGTTCGGATAAGGCATGAAAACCAGCAATAATTATCTCGTCAGAAGTGATTTGATTCGTAGTCAGCATAGTTATTACTTTATCAAGAATATATCTCTAGTTTTAACAAATTAAAGGAAACAAACTTGTAAACTGTTGATTAAAAAGACGTATTGGAAACTGTTTGTGTGAAATTAGACGTTTGGCCAGGAAAACCTTACCCGTTAGGGGCAACATGGGATGGTGAAGGCGTTAACTTTGCTATCTTTTCTGAAAATGCTACGGAAGTGGAATTATGCTTATTTACAGGGCAGGATCATGAAATTCGTCTTCCCTTAAAAGAAGTTAATAATTGTGTCTGGCATGGGTATATCCCTGGATTACAACCTGGACAACGTTATAATTATCGCGTTAACGGTGATTTTGTTCCCAAAAAAGGACATCGTTTTAATCGCAAAAAACTATTGCTTGATCCCTATGCCCGTGCCATTACAGGGGATATTGGATATGGCGAAGAAATCTTTGCTTATCCTTGGCATACCGACGAAAAAGATTTAGCTTGCTCTAATACTGATGATAGTCATCTCATTCCCAAATGTGTCGTCGTAAATGATTTCTTTGACTGGGAAGGGGATCAACTTTTAAACATCCCTTGGCATGAAACAGTCATTTATGAAATCCATGTTAAAGGATTTACGCAACAACATCCCAAAATTCCAAAACATTTACAAGGCACGTATGCCGGATTAAGTCATCCTGCTGCTATTAGCCATTTGCAATCACTGGGAATCACCGCCGTGGAACTACTCCCTGTGCATCACTTTTTGGCTTATCCGGGGCATTTAGTGAATAAAGGGCTACGTAACTATTGGGGATATGATTCTATTGGTTATTTTGCCCCCTATTCCGAGTATAGTTCCAGTGGCCGTACCGGGGAACAAATTAAAGAATTTAAGAGTATGGTGAAAGCCCTCCATCGTGCTGGAATTGAAGTCATCCTTGATGTGGTGTATAACCATACAGGGGAAGGCAATCATCTAGGGCCGACGATTTCTTTCCGAGGCATTGATAATGCTGCCTATTATCGCTTAGTAGATGATGATCCCCGTTACTATATGGATTTTACAGGATGTGGCAATTCCCTGAATGTGCGTCATCCCCAAATTTTGAAGTTGATTATGGATAGTTTGCGCTATTGGGTGGAACAGATGCACGTGGATGGCTTTCGCTTTGATTTAGCGCCAGCATTAGCACGAGAGTTGTATGAAGTCAATCATTTAGCAGCCTTTTTTAATCTTATTCACCAAGATCCCATTTTATCGAAAGTCAAGTTAATTGCAGAACCTTGGGATGTGGGAGAAGGGGGGTATCAAGTGGGAAACTTTCCTTTACTGTGGTCAGAATGGAATGGTAAATATCGCGATACCGTACGGGATTTTTGGCGAGGGGACGATCATAGCTTAACCGAATTTGCCTATCGCTTTACAGGCAGCCCTGATTTATATCAAGCCCAGGGTAAACTCCCCCATACTAGTATCAACTTTATTACAGCCCATGATGGCTTTACTCTCCGCGACTTGGTCAGTTATAACCAAAAGCATAACGAAGCGAATGGTGAAAATAACCAAGATGGGGATAATCACAATCGTTCTTGGAATTGTGGGGCAGAAGGAGAAACTGATGATCCTGAAATTTTAACGCTGCGATCGCGCCAACAACGAAATCTCCTTGTCACCCTCATGTTATCCCAAGGCGTTCCCATGTTACTCGGGGGCGATGAAATGGGGCGTAGCCAAAACGGGAATAATAATGCCTATTGTCAAGATAATGAACTCACTTGGTTTAATTGGGAGTTATCAGACGAAAATCGGGAATTACTAGCCTTTACCCAACAATTAATTGCCTTTCGTCACCAGCATCCCGTTTTCCGCCGTCGTCATTGGTTTCAAGGGCGTACCAAATCACAGATGAATGATATTTGTTGGTATGATTGCCATGGTCAGGCTTTAAGGGAACAACAATGGGAAAAAGCCTCCATCAAAAATGCCATTACGGTGTTTCTCAATGGTCAAGAATTATCCGCCCCTGATCCTCGAGGAAAACGGATTATCGATGATAGCTTTTTGTTATTTTTCAACAGCGATCGCGCCGAAATGGTCTTTCAATTTCCTGAATCCTTACAAGGTTGGGATTGGCAACTGGTGATTGATACCAATCAACCCCGTTTATTGTCAGGGGAAACCGTTTATAGCAGCCCAGAAGAAATGGTTCTCAATGGCTTATCAATCTTAGTTTTCAAGTTAGTAGAACCCCAATAGCGTTGTGCTATTGTTGCTTTGCAATTTCAGGCAAGTTAAACACATTATGAATCACTCGTAACGCGGTTTCTCCTTGAGATTGTGCCACCACACAACTAATTTTAATTTCAGAGGTGGTAATCATTTGGATATTAATTTGCTGCTGGGCAAGGGCGGAAAACATTTGGGCAGCAACCCCAGGATTGCCTACCATACCTGCTCCTACAACACTCACTTTGGCAATTTCTTGATTCACCACAATTTCCTGTGCCCCAATGTCTGGGAGTAATTCTTTCAGCAATTGTTCGGTGAGTTCCACTTCCGTATTAGAAACGGTAAAAGCA
>JAHEOB010000121.1 GCA_018610095.1 Halothece sp. MAG | reverse complement strand
TAGTGCTTACTATAACCGAGGGCTTGCTCGCTATCTTAAAGGAGATTTAGAGGGCGCGATCGCGGATTACACAGAAGCAATTCGTCTCCAGCCTGATGATGCTAAGGCTTACAATAACCGAGGAAATGTTTACAAAAAACAAGAAAAATTCAACAAAGCAATTGAAGACTACACCCAAGCCATTAACCTCAATCCTAAAAAAGCACTCTATTACAAAAATCGGGGCATCGCTTACGGTGAACAAGGAAATTTAAGGAAGGCAATTAAGGACTTCAATCAAGCAATGGAACTTGATCCGAGTTACGATAATTAGTCTGAAAATATTTTAAGATTGAAACCTATCCCACATTAATGACAGGTCAATTTATTGTTTTTGAAGGCGTGGAAGGCAGTGGTAAAAGTAGTCAACTGGAACAAACTGCCCAGTGGTTGCTAGCAGGGGGATTAGGAAACAGGGTAGAGGTGGTTAAAACACGGGAACCGGGGGGAACTGACTTAGGGAAACAGCTGCGATCGCTGCTACTCAATCAACAGGAGTTCGACCTTAATGATTGTAGTGAATTACTATTATATGCTGCTGATCGCGCTCAGCACGTCAACCAATTTCTGAAACCTCAGTTAGCACAGGGGAAAATTATTCTCTGCGATCGTTATATTGACTCCACTACCGCTTATCAAGGTTATGGACGAGGATTGGATTTAGATTTAATCCAGCAACTGAATCAAATTGCCTCCTGTGGTTTAGAAAGTGACTTAACGTTATGGTTGGATTTACCTGTGGAAACAGGCTTAGCCCGAGTTCAACAACGGGGAAAGCGCAATCGTATTGAACAAGCCGATATTGCCTTTCATCAGCGAGTGAGACAAGGTTACATGACCTTAGCACAACAGTTTCCCCACCGCATTATTCCCATTGATGCTACTGGAACTCCCCAACAAGTGCAACAGCAAATCCAAACCATCCTATGCCATCACTTAAATGTTAAGTAATATTACAAATATACCATCATACTGTCATGACAGCTTGACGGTATAGAATAATGCCGCTATAGTAGCAAGTAATACCCGGGTAAAACAAAAATGAATGATATGTCGGATAAACAGAAAGTTACGCTTTATCTTCCACCAGAGGTTCACCGCCAATTAAAAATTAAAGCTGCCGTTGGTGATGAATCCATGTCCGGTTTAGTTCAACAAGCTGTAACCTTTTACCTGAATCATGCAGAGGTGGTTGAAGATATCCAGCAACAAAAACAGGGTCAAACCTATCGGCTTTATGAATGCCCTCAATGCGAGAGTATGCTGGTAATGCAGGAAGGAGAATTAGCCACTGCTGAATCTCAAGCCTCTGTTAATACGGAGCAGCTTACTACCGAACAGGTTTCTCAACAGGTTGCAGCGGATCATTCCGATTCTCAAGATCAAGAGCAATTAGTTCCCTGCTAAGTAAACCCTAACCCAGATGACGAGTTACTCATCCCGGGTAGGACTGTACAAAGGATAAGGTTAAAATCATGCGCGACCAGCTCAGTACATTAATTCAAGCTCAATATCCTCTGATTTATGTCGTTACTCCCGAGGAGGAGCGGGCTGAGCGAGCCATTGCTGAGATTGCAGAAACCGCCAATGCCGAATCCGTGTATGTTTGGACAGTTACTCATGGGATAACCGAATACGGGCAAACTCAGCAAACGCCTCAGCGCAATACAGTCTCTCCCGAAGCAGCCATTGAATGGGTTATTCGTCAAAAGGAAGCAGGGATCTACATCTTCAAAGATTTACATCCCTTCATTGATTCCCCCGCGACAACCCGTTGGTTAAGGGACGCGATCGCGAACTTTAAGGGGACTGATAAAATTATTATTGTCATGTCACCTGTGCAAGAAGTCCCCGTTGAGCTAGAAAAGGAAGTGGTGGTACTGGACTATCCCTTACCCGATGAGGAAGAATTGGGAGAAGTTCTTTCCAAGCAGTTAGAGCGAACCAATCATCCTCCCTTAGAGCCCAACGTGCGGGAAAAATTGTTGCGGGCAACGTTAGGGTTAACCCGTGACGAAGCGGAAAAAGTTTACCGTAAAGTTTATGTCACTGCGCAACGCTTTACGGAAGAGGAAGTCGATGTCGTTCTCTCGGAAAAGAAACAATTAATTCGTCGCAATGGCATTTTAGAATATCTTGAACAAGATGAAACCCTAGATAATGTCGGCGGGTTAGAAGAACTGAAAGGTTGGTTACGGCAACGTTCCCAAGCCTTTACCGACAAAGCGAGAGAATACGGGCTTCCTCAGCCAAAAGGGATGTTAATTTTAGGCGTGCCGGGATGTGGCAAATCCTTAGCAGCGAAAACCACCGCCCGTTTGTGGGGACTGCCTTTGCTACGCTTAGATATGGGTCGCATCTACGACGGTTCAACGGTGGGTCGCTCAGAAGCGAATTTGCGTAACGCGCTCAAAACGGCAGAATCCATTTCCCCAGCTGTCTTGTTTATTGATGAACTGGATAAAGCCTTTTCAGGAAGTGCCGGTTCCTCGGACTCAGATGGTGGAACCTCCAGTCGCATTTTCGGGTCATTCTTAACTTGGATGCAGGAAAAAGAATCCCCAGTCTTTGTCATGGCAACGGCGAACCGTGTGGAACGTTTACCAGGGGAGTTTTTACGGAAAGGACGCTTCGATGAAATCTTTTTCGTGGATTTACCGAACACGCAGGAACGGGGAGATATCTTCCGCATCCATCTTCAGAAACGGCGTTCCGATATTTCCCGCTTCGATATTGAACAATTAGCAAAATTATCAGAAGGTTTTTCTGGGGCAGAAATTGAGCAGGCTCTAATCGCTGCAATGTATGAAGCCTTTGCTCAAGATAGAGAGTTCACGCAGCTAGATATTATTGCTGCTTTGAAATCAACTCTCCCTCTGTCCCAAACGATGACAGAGCAGGTCACTGCACTACGAGAATGGGCGCACCAACGCGCGAGACCTGCCTCATCCTCCGTCGCTGAATATCAGCGAATGGAGTTCTAACAGGCTTTCTCTCCTGACTCAGGAGGAAAGGCTAGCAACGTCGCTAGCAGCTTAAACAAAATGATCGTTGCCTAATTTAACATAGGACGATCATCCAAGTCAAAATCAGTTCACACTGTTATTTGTATCTATTTAGGAGGAAAAAACAATGTCCCATTTTAGCACTCTCCGTACCAAAATCAGTGATGCCGAAGTTCTCAAAACTTCCTTAAGTGACCTTGGTATTACCGTCAAAACGGATGCCGATGTTCGTGGCTATAACGGTCAGCGGATTCGTGCTGACATTGTTGCCGAGCTAGAAGGAGAATATGATTTAGGTTGGTCTAAAAATAGTGATGGCACGTATGATCTCATCGCTGACCTCTGGGGTGTGGCTAAAAAGCACAACCAAACGGAGTTAATTAACTCCATCAACCAGAAGTACGCAGTTAATAAGACCCTTTCTGAAGCTCAACAACGTGGTCTGGAAAATGCCAATGTTCAGTTGGTTGTTCAGTAACCTTAGCTAACGCGCGTTCCCAAGCTGAAACGGGTTAACCATCTTGGTTGACCCTTTTTTCCATGACGAAAACTTGGTTAATCGGAGGCACAAGCGAAAGTGCAGTGATTGCCACGACATTAGTGGCTCAGGGTCAGCGTTTCGTAGTGACTGTCACAACAGAAGCTGCGATCGCGCTGTATCCTGATTCCGATTTAATGACGGTTCAGGTGGGAGCTTTCTCCTTCTCGGAAATGGTTGATTTCATGGAAAGGGAAGGAATTGATCGCATTATTGATGCCTCCCACCCTTATGCTGTCGAAATTTCCCAAAGCGCGATCGCGCTATCCCAACAATTCGGTGTCCCTTATCTGCGCTACGAACGTCCCCATGAGGCAACGGAAAATAACAGTCATGTGATTGAACTGGATGGGTTTGATGCGCTAATCAAGGGCAGTTATCTGCAACAACAGCGAGTGCTTCTCACCGTTGGCTATAAAGCCCTGCCTCGATTTCAATGTTGGCATCAGCAAGCGGTGTTATTTGCGCGTATTTTACCCACCGTTTCTTCGCTAGAACAAACTTTAGCCGCAGGATTTCCTCAGCAACAAATTATTGCCCTACGTCCGCCTGTGAGTTATGAGTTAGAAAAAGCCCTGTGTCAACAATGGGAGATTTCTTTAATTGTGACTAAAGCTTCTGGGAAAGCAGGGGGAGAAGACACGAAAAAAGCCGTTGCAGAAGCCCTCAAGATTCCCTTAATTGTTATCCGGCGACCTGATATTGCTTATCCACAAAAAACCAGTACACTAGAAGATGTCGTGAAATTTTGTCATCAATATGGCTGATCCACTTACTCCTGAAATCAGCGATCGCATTTGCAAACACATGAATGAAGATCACAGTGATGCTGTTGTTCTCTATGCCCAAACCTTTGGCAAAACCCCTCAAGCAGAAGCAGCAACCCTGCAATCAATTGATAATGAAGGCATGAATCTTTCGGCAACCGTCAATGGTGAATCCGTTTCTTTACGAATCCCATTTGACCATTATCTCCAAGATTCAGAAGATGCCCATTATACCCTCATTGATATGTTGAAACAAGTCAAATAATAGGCATTTCCCTAATAACTGCCAACAAATGAACCTGCCCGCCGTTGACTTTCAAACGGTTCCGACATTTCAAAAATTTCTTCGTAAATTTGGTCAGTTTGAGAGGATTGTTGTTGCAAGGATTCAGGGGGCGTTAATTCCACCTCTGGAATATTATCTAACTCTTCCTCCCACTGCACTTCCATAAAGTGATCCTCAATCCAATCGGAGGGATAAACCGGTGGGGTATGCACCGATGCGGAACGGGCTAACACTAACCAGCGTTTGTCAGGGCAACGATATCCAATTTCGCAGATATAATCGCGATCGCTGAACGGAATCGGGACATACCATTCTCTGGCTAATTCATCCACAGGGTATTCTTGAATACTATGGGCCTTGTCTAAATTTAAGTTGGTAACATCATAAAGGCGTAGTGCTAGTTGCTGACCTCCCTGACGACGCAACTTTTCCTTATCTTCATGGGGAACATCCCAATAGACATAACTCCATTGCGGGTCCCGAGGCATCATCACAATTTTACTTTTGCCATACCCATCCGGTAAATTGGGTAATCCGTCATCTACCGAAGCAAGATCGTGTTGATCCCAATTATCATCAAGTTGGCTACTGCTGGTTGTACCTAATTCAAACTTGGTGGCTTTGGTTGTTTCTTGATCGTCTGAGGTTGGGGCTTTGATTGAAGGTTCACCTTGTTTTTCAATCCTTAAAATTGCTTCCAGCAATTCTGATTTACGCAGCCGACTATAGCGAGAAATATTATACTGACTCGCTACCTGTCGTAGTTGGCGTAAACTCATTTCTTCTAAGGGAGGACGTGCTTTTGTCATCATTAAATAATGGGTCCGAAATCCTGTCGTTTATGACATTCTAATTATTCTTAACAATTGACTGCTTTGGCATTTGTTAAAAATTATAACAATCAAACCTCAATTGGTAAATAGAAGTTGCCATAATAATATCCCCTCTTCCCAATGGAAAAGGGGATCACTGAAAACTGTTAAAGAGAATTTTTAACGAACAACTTGGCGTTGTGCTTTGGCATCAATTCCTTTTTGCAAATAGAGGTTTAGGAATTGCCAGCCGTTGGAGACATAATAGGGAAGTTTGCGAACCCATTTCACCACTCGTGGCGCATTACTGTTATCAATGTTATTTAGTTTTTCATTGTTTTTCGCGCACACTTCTAAACGGTTATAAAAATTGGGATTATCCACATCTAAAATCGTTGGGAAAACCCGTGCTGCCGTTTCATTGGTTTGCTTGATGACGTATTTGTCATACTCGCGGGTATTTAAGCCCAACGCTTCATAAAAGCCTGAGCGTTGAATATCGTTGAGATACATGGTGGCAAATACTGCCAGCAGAAAGAAGCGACACCATAAACGGGCAACTAGACCATTCACCAGATGGGGTTGGGATTGCATCAAGGCATCAAAGAAGTCGCCATGACGATTTTCATCTTGACACCAATTTTTGAAGAAACGGAACAGGGGATAAATCCGATATTGGGGATTTTGTTCTAAGTGGCGATAGATGGTGATATAACGCCAGTAACCAATTTTTTCGGATAGATAAACCGCATAAAAGACGAATTTGGGCTTGAAGAAGGTATATTTCCGACTTTTGGTTAGAAAGCCTAAGTCTAACGAGAGGTTAAAGTCGCCCATGGCTTTATTAAGAAAGCCAGAGTGACGGGCTTCATCCCGCGACATTAAGGTAAAGCATTCCGCTAACAGGGGGTTGGAATCTTTGAGTCGTCTCCCGAGTTCTTTATACAGCAGAAACCCAGAAAATTCTGCGGTGCAAGAACGCTCTAAAAATTCCACAAACAGTTGACGCGTTTCAGGATCTAAATGCTCCCACGACTGATTAAATTCTTCATCTCGAATAAAGTGTTTCTTATTATAATCGGCACGGAACTCTTCTAAAATGGCTCGAATTTCCTCTTCGTTGAGGGAAATATCCATGTTCGCCATTTCCTCGAAGTCCGTGGTGTAAAAACGAGGCGTTAGCAGGGTTTCTTTGGCAGGAGCTTTCACGCCTGGACGTAATTCCTGCTGATCTTGTTGCTCTGCAGTGTTAACCATATTCTAATTCTATTTTGATGTTGTTCCTAAAAGCAGTGGCAAATGGGAAGGTGATTAATTAGGGCAGTTTGTCATTCAGTGTATCAATCCATCAGGGCGCGATCGCGCTAAGTTGTTAACGATTGCAACAAAAATCAAACTCTCTGCCCCTACTTTGTTAATTTTTGTAACAAGTTACTTGCGTACTGCCTCCAAAATACGCGAATAATAAAACCTTGTGCTAGTCATTCCCTGACGTTTAATCGTCATGCCATTTTCTTCCAGAAGCTTCATGACTTCTTTTTCGGAATGTTGATAGGCACGAGTGGTTTTACTGGGGCCGGGGAAAAATTCACCAATTTTCTTTAATAGGCTAAGGAAAAAGGTTTTAGGGGCAAAACTCAAAATTAACCGAGATTCGGCACAATCGGCTAAATGGTTCACCATACTGGGGATATCCTGAGTGGGATAGTGAATAAGGACATCCAAACAAATAACGGTGTGATAGCTTCCGGTAATCCCTTCTAAGTCGTTAACGGAAAACTGTATATTATGATTTTCCCCAAGGGCGGATTGCGCTTGTTGTCGCGCTTCTTCAACCATTTTGTCAGAGATATCGCTAGCATCAACGGTTGCCCCTGCTTGGGCTAAAGGAATTGCAAGGCTACCGGTACCACATCCCGCATCACAAATCGAGATTTCTGATAAGTTGCCATCTTCTTTTAGCCAATTCACCACCGTTTCAATGGTTTGCTCATGCCCTCGGCGAATATCTTTTTGAACACGGTTAACGTCACCGTCCCCATAAATTTTACGCCAACGTTCAAACCCAACGTCATTAAAGTATTCTTTAACAACTGCTTTATCGTCAGTTTGCATAGGATTATCCGTTTGTTAAGTATCCACAGCTTATTAATACCAGTTATTCCAACCTTTGCCAACTTAGGGTTTGGGTTACCTCATCCCAATGCCAGCGTAAAAAATTTGCAGCCTGTCCGACCTTTAATCCCGATTCCCCTAATGCCTCTCGGGGACTTTCCGTTGCCAGCGCGATCGCGCTGCCCATATCACACAATCCCCACTCTACCAAGTTTTTGACCCCTGACAAAAGCGGCAGAGTTGTCCCCGCTAACGTTCCATCTT
>JAHEOB010000120.1 GCA_018610095.1 Halothece sp. MAG | reverse complement strand
TTTAACTGTTCCTCACTAAAGAAATGGCTTAAAACCGCCCCGCCTGTATTGGAAGCTCCCCCTGTTAACCATAAATTTCCAAAACGATGACTATAAACCCCGTATTGGCTTGCTTGTACCGAATTTTCACTCAGCAGTTTTAACACTAAGGTTGAACCGAGGGAAGTCACTGCTTCTCCCGGTTGAGTTGCACCACTGGCAATAAATGCTGCAATGCTATCGGTGGTACCGGTGCAAATTTGACAAACCGCAGGGAATTCGTATTGCTTGGCAATCTCAGGGACAATAGTTGCTACAGCAGTGCCAGGGGCAAGCACTTGCGGCAGAATCGAAAAACTAGGCAGCCTTTGTAACCACTGAGGATAACACAGATTCTCCACATCGTAACCCAGTTTGAGGGCATTATGGTAATCACTGATGCCGAAGTTGCCATGGAGGAGGGCAGCTAACCAGTCCGCTTGGTGAAGAAAATAATGGGCTTGGGAAAAAAAGTCTTGTTGTTGCCAGTAGCAGAATTTGGCGAGGCTGGAGGAGGCACTTTGAACCACATGCTCGGCGGGTGCAAGGTCATCAATAGTATCAACAATCGCTTTCGGGGCGCGATCGCGATATAATAAAGGAGATGTTAACGGTTCCCCAGCGCGATCGCAGAGTAATACGGTGGAAGATGTCCCATTAAGGGCAATTTTTTCGACTCCCTGTTTGATGGTTGTCGGAATTGCATCTAACAAATAACATAGCGCGTTACGCCATTGTCGGATGCCATTGTCTTGTTCTCGAAAGGAATATTCCTGCTGTGATTGAATTCGTTGCTGGGAATCAATCACCACTGCCCTTGCCCCAGATGTCCCAAAGTCAATTCCCAAATAAAGTACCATTACTTGTTATGATAAACGATTCGCCCTCCAAATGCGGAACCCGGGACTTGAACCCGGAAGTTCTTGCGAACACTAGAACCTGAATCTAGCGCGTCTACCAATTCCGCCAGTTCCGCTTACACTCTCATTCGTTGCGCCCAGATAGCTATTATTTCATCTAGAATAAAATTTGTCAATGCCTTATCTTCTCAGAGCAACACGCCACCCCATCGGATCGAACTTGACCGACTATTTTAATACTGTTTTAATATAGAGAAACCTACTATACTGAAAAACTTAACAAACAGTTGTATGCTTAAGCAACTAGCACCATTCTAGCCGTACCATCCACCAACAGGGGAAAGCCGCTAACATTGTAGATACCTATTGTGGCATGGACAGGACTGCCGAATAATTCGCTAAATTTAGAGATAATAATAGACATGAATGATAATTTTATGCAGCAAAAACAACCTTCCCATTCTTCTACCACTTACCAAGGACAGTATTGGCTAAGCCAAGAACGAGATGCCTGTGGTGTTGGTTTTATTGCCTCACAGCAAGGTAAGGCTAGCCATAGTTTAGTCCAACAAGCCCTGAGTGCCTTGGGATGTTTAGAACACCGAGGTGCCTGTAGTGCCGACCAAGACTCAGGGGATGGAGCAGGTATTATGAGCGCCATTCCTTGGCAATTGTTCCAAAACTGGTTAAGCCAGAACCATTTTTCTGTTCCTCCCCAAGAAAAAATGGCAGTGGGGATGCTCTTTTTACCCTTAGATGAGCAACAAGCTGCTAAGGTACGGGCTTGTGTGGAAAAAGTACTTAGCCAGCGTAACCTGGAATTAATTGCATGGCGACCCGTTCCTGTCCAAACAGAGGTATTAGGGGAAAAAGCGAGGGAAAATCAGCCTCGGGTAGAACAAGTCATTGTCTCTTCCCCCACTCAACAAGGGGATGAGTTAGAACAACACCTTTATCTAACCAGCGCCGAAATCAAACAAGAAGTTGCCAATTCGGCAGGTTTAGACGATTCGGAACAATTCTATATCTGCTCATTCTCCAATCGCACCATTGTCTATAAAGGGATGGTGCGCTCAGTGGTTCTCGGGGAATTTTACCTCGATTTCAAAAATCCAGACTTTATCAGCCCCTTTGCGATCTACCATCGTCGCTTTAGCACCAATACCATGCCCAAATGGCCCCTAGCCCAGCCCATGCGGTTACTGGGGCATAACGGAGAAATTAATACCCTCCTTGGCAATATTAACTGGATGGAGGCGAGAAAAGCTGACTTAAAAGCACCCAACTGGAATCAAGAACAATTAAATGAGTTGCCCTTAGTCAGTCAGGATAAAAGTGATTCTGCCAACTTAGATAACGCCATGGAGCTTCTGGTTAATGCGGGACACAGCCCCATGGAAGCGCTCATGATCTTGATGCCAGAAGCCTATGAAGAACAACCCGAGTTAGCCCCCTATCCTGAAATTGTTGATTTCTACGAATATTATCGTGGCCTTCAAGAACCTTGGGATGGGCCGGCACTCATTGTTTTTAGTGATGGCAAAACCGTTGGCGCAAACTTAGACCGTAATGGCTTACGTCCTGCTCGTTACTGTCTCACAAAAGATGGCTACGTGGTCGTGAGTTCGGAAGCAGGTGCCCTGCCCTTACCGGAAGCAGATATTGTGGAGAAAGGTCGCTTGGGGCCTGGGCAAATGCTTGCTGTGGACTTAGAAAATCAGCAGCTTTTGAAAAATTGGGATATTAAACGGAAAGTTGCTCAACAAGCCCCTTACGGGGAATGGGTACGTCAAGGACAGAAAACTGTTGAATTAGAAAGCTTCCCCAATGCCCCGAAAATGGATAACAACGAAGTGTTCCAGAAGCAGTCTGCCTTCGGTTACACCGCAGAAGATTTAGAATTGATTATTCAGCCCATGGTGACCGATGGTAAAGAGCCTGTCTTCTGTATGGGGGATGATATTCCATTAGCGGTGCTATCAGAGAAGCCACGGTTACTGTATGATTACTTCAAGCAACGGTTTGCCCAGGTAACTAACCCTGCCATTGACCCCTTGCGGGAAAGTCTTGTCATGTCATTGCAGATGTCGCTGGGGGAACGGGGCAATCTGTTGCAAGCCTCTCCTGAAAATGCCCAACTGCTAAAGATTAAAACCCCAGTGCTGAATGATGCTGAATTAGAGGCAGTGAAAGATTCTGGGTTTGAAACCACTGAACTGTCCACCCTCTTTTCGGTGGAAAAAGGACCGCAAGGCTTAGAAGATGCTCTCCAACAGTTACAAACCGTTGCAGCAGAAGCGGTTAAAGCAGGGAGCAAAATTTTAGTGCTATCGGACCGTGTTGGCGGTGGCATTAATGAACAATACAGTTATATTCCCCCGCTATTAGCAGTGGGCACGGTTCACCATCACCTCATTCGAGAAGGATTACGGATGAAAGCCTCACTGGTAGTGGATACTGCCCAGTGCTGGAGTACCCATCATTTCGGTTGTTTAATTGGCTTTGGTGCTTCCGCCGTATGCCCCTATTTAGCCCTAGAAAGTATCCGTCAATGGTGGGCTGACCCCAAAACCCAAAAAATGATGGAGAAAGGGCGGTTGGAGAAACTGTCCTGTGTTCAAGCCCAAGAACAATATCGCCATGCTGTGGAGATGGGCTTGCTGAAAATTCTGTCTAAAATGGGGATTTCGCTGTTATCTAGCTATAATGGGGCGCAGATTTTTGAGGCAATTGGTTTAAGTTCGGAAGTCATCGATTTAGCCTTTGCTGGAACAACGTCCCGTGTCGGTGGCTTGAACCTACAAGAACTCGCCCAGGAAGTGATGAACTTCCATAAGAAGGCGTTCCCTGAGGTGCAAGGGAAGAAACTAGAAAATTATGGCTTTATTAAATATCGTCCCAGTGGCGAGTACCACATGAATAGCCCTGACATGGCGAAAGCGCTTCATAAAGCAGTAGCTGGCAAAGAATATGACCACTATGAGGTTTATAAGCAATATCTGGAAAACCGTCCGCCCACAGCATTACGGGATTTATTAGACTTTAACAGCGATCGCGCTCCCATCTCGATTGATGAAGTGGAACCCGTGGAAGAGATTGTTAAGCGGTTCTGTACTGGGGCGATGTCATTAGGGGCTTTATCTCGTGAAGCCCATGAAACCCTTGCAGTAGCGATGAATCGGATTGGTGGGAAATCCAATTCCGGTGAAGGTGGCGAAGATCCCACTCGTTTTCTAGTTCTCGATGATGTGGATGAAAATGGTCATTCCGAGACTTTACCGCATCTGAAAGGACTAAAAAATGGTGATACCGCAAGTTCAGCGATTAAACAGGTAGCTTCTGGGCGTTTTGGGGTGACCCCGGAATACTTGATGAGTGGCAAGCAAATCGAAATTAAAATTGCCCAAGGAGCAAAACCAGGAGAAGGCGGACAACTTCCTGGCAAGAAAGTCAGTCCTTATATTGCCATGTTACGGCGTTCCAAACCCGGTGTTCCCCTGATTTCGCCACCCCCGCACCACGACATCTATTCCATTGAAGACTTAGCCCAGTTAATCTTTGACTTACACCAAGTAAATCCCCAAGGAAAAGTTTCGGTGAAACTGGTGGCAGAAATTGGCATTGGCACCATTGCTGCTGGTGTGGCAAAAGGCAATGCCGATATTATTCAAGTTTCTGGGCATGATGGTGGAACCGGGGCCTCTCCCCTCTCTTCCATTAAACACGCTGGTGTGCCTTGGGAGTTAGGCGTCACCGAAGTTCATCAAATGTTATTGGAGAATCAACTGCGCGATCGCGTCATTCTCCGTGCTGATGGTGGTTTCAAAACCGGTTGGGATGTCGTTATGGGCGCACTCATGGGGGCAGAAGAATATGGCTTTGGTTCCGTCTCCATGATTGCCGAAGGCTGTATTATGGCCCGCATTTGCCATACCAATAACTGTCCCGTGGGTGTAGCAACCCAACAGGAAAAACTCCGTAAACGATTTAGTGGCACGCCAGAACATGTGGTCAACTTCTTCTACTTTGTTGCAGAAGAAGTCCGGATGTTGTTAGCGCGGTTGGGCTATCGTCGCTTAGATGAAGTGATTGGCCGCTCAGATTTACTGCAACCTCGGGAAAATGTCGAGTTAACCAAAACCCAATCCTTAAACCTAGATGCCCTACTAAATCTCCCTGATGTTAGCCGCGATCGCAGCTGGCTGCAACATGAAGAGGTTCACAGTAATGGCTCCATTTTAGATGAACAATTGCTAAATGACCCTGAAATTATCACAGCTATGGCAAATCATGGTCAGGTCAGCAAATCCATCAAAATTGTCAACACCGATCGCGCTGTGGGAGGTCGCATTGCTGGTAAATTAGCCAAACAATACGGTGATACGGGCTTTGAAGGACAACTTAACTTCAACTTCTACGGTTCTGCTGGACAAAGTTTTGGCGCGTTTAACCTGCCAGGAATGAACCTCACCCTCACGGGTGAAGCCAACGACTATGTTGGCAAAGCCATGCACGGTGGCGAAATCGTCATTGTTCCCTCTAAAGAAGCCAATTATGACCCCGCCCATAACGCCATTATTGGCAATACCTGCCTTTATGGCGCAACTGGGGGCTATCTCTATGCCAATGGACAAGCTGGGGAACGCTTTGCCGTGCGCAACTCCTTTGGATACGCCGTCATTATGGGTGCTGGCGACCATTGCTGTGAATACATGACAGGGGGTGTGGTTGTCGTTCTCGGAAAAACTGGGCGTAACGTTGGTGCTGGTATGACAGGCGGAATTGCCTACTTCCTGGATGAAGAAGACAACTTACCCGCCAAAGTGAATACGGAAATTGTCAGCTATCAACGAATTGCCACTAAAGATGGGGAAGCCCAACTCAAAGAGTTAATTGCTAATCATGCCGAACGGACTGGTAGCGAAAAAGCCCGTCACATCTTAGATCATTGGGACACTTACTTACCCAAGTTCTGGCAAATTGTTCCCCCCTCCGAAGCAGAAACGGCAGTCGCCAATCCCGAATTTTCGGAACAGGAAAAAACACTTACTAGTGCCAAGTAAGGTTTCTTAACTTACTGCAATCGCGCACCTAATCTCAGGATTGGGTGCGTTTCATTTTTCCTTGATCGATCCAAGTTTTTGCCAGTTCTAAGGCTTCCTCTGCTGAAGTGACGCTGCCTTCAATGTAGGCAATTTGCAATTCCGTTAATAATTGACCAATCAATGGCGAAGGGGATAACGGCAGCGATCGCAGCAAATCTTTTCCCGTTACAATGGGTTGCGGATAAGCCACCGGATCGTCAGCATGGAGATAACGTTCAATTAACGGGGCAATCGCCTCAATGGTTACCCCTTTCGCGATCGCGGTTAATAACACACAAGGAAATACCGGAACCGCCTGTTGAAAGAACAGGTATTGATCCCGTAAACTCATCTCTCCACCCTTGGTTTCCAGTAACTGAGGTAGTACGTTGAGGGTTTTTGTCACTGTGCGAATTTCTGCCCGAGAATATCGCAGTTCTGTTAATTTTGATTCTGCTGAGTCAGGATCAATGGGAACTAAACAAGCTAACTTGGCTAACGCTTGCATGGTATCTGACTCGCCCCCGACATTTTTCTCCCATTCTGGAACTAACTGCGGCCATTGTTGGGCTAACGTGTCACTGACTTCATCAATGGTTTGCACTTGTTGCACTTGTTGCTGCGTCACCTCAGGAAACCACGTTGAGAGAACCCCATCCTCCCAAGCCTGTTGTAAATAAACAGAACCCGCCGAGGTACTAAAAATATAAGATAGTTCCGTTTGGATGCGTTCGGCAGCCACCAATTTTAAATGGGGGGCAAGTTCTCCAATGGTTTGCCTAGTCGTGGCGTCAATAGTGAACTGGAGTTGTGCCCCTTGCCGATAAGCCCGTAATAGCCGTAGCGGATCCGCTTTAAGATTGGCAGCAGATACCATTTTAATGACCCCTGCCTCTAAATCCCATTTACCGCCTAAGGGGTCAATCAAGACTTGATGATATAAATGATACGCGATCGCGTTAATGGTAAAATCCCTACGTCGCAAATCTTGCTCTAAATTATCCCCTTCAATTTTGGCAACATCAACGGTTCCCCCCTCAAATACTACTCTGGCAATATCCCGTTGCTCATCTAAAACCACAAAGCCAGCTTCACAGCGACGGGCAATTTGACGTGCCAATTTTGCTGCATCTTTCTCCAGCACTAAATCAATATCAAAATCACCGCGATCGCGATTTAAAAGGGCATCTCGAACCGTTCCGCCCACTAAATAAACCTCTTGAGGCAGCCATTCTAAGGGAAAAGGTAAGGTAGGAAAACTCGCAGATAAACCGTTCTCCATCGAATTGCTCAATTAAGCCAAGTGTTAACAATGAACCAATTGTCGGTGGGCAGTACGCTAAACTAGCTAGTAAAGCCAGTAGGGTAAAAACATCTTATGTGTATCTGTGTTAACTGCCACTACGTTGATCGTTGCACTACTTATCATGCCGTAGAAACGCAGCACGAGCAACCCCATTTAACTGATAATCCCGACTTTGAACCCATTGATCCCACTATTAATGTCAATATTCGTTCCCAACAAGACTACATTGAAATTGAATGGGATGTGGTGGGGTGTGAAAGTTTCCTCCAAGAAACAGGAAAATGGGCAAAACTACGGCCAGGGGAACCCATTCCCACTTAGGGATCAAGGGAGAACAGGTTAAGCTGAGAATTCAGTAAAGCGTAACCAGTTATTTTCCCGATCTCCTGTTGTTACTGTTCCAGACAATTCAAGAGTTGTTCATACCCATTTTCGACAACTCCTTTTCCGCGTAGAAATCCTGTATTTGCCCCAGGACAAATATAGTTAAGCGTTTCAGGGGAAAATCGTGCTTGTAACTTTTTGACATTTCTTAACTGTCGTCGCCAATGGAAGGTTTTACGACTGGAGATCGGGGCTAACTCACCATTGGGATTGACTAACAAATGACGACCCGAAAATAAAACGCCTCCTTGCCAAGGAACATAAAGACAGCAAGAACCCGGAGAATAACCACAAGTCCAAATCCCGATTGCTTCTCCCAAACTGATTTCTTCCACAAAGGAAGTAACGGTTACTTCTGGGAGGAGATAGGCTTCTTGTTCTTGCACAATCACTTCACAGTCTAAGGCAGACTGAAGTTTACGCACTTGACTCATGCCATCACGATGGGTCAGAAATAGCCAATGCACTCCCCCTTGTTGATGGAAAAACTCGCCAAAAACAGATTGCTGTTGATTGTTCCATCCTGGGCAATCCACTAAAATGTTTCCTTGTTGGGTTTGAATAAAGTAAGATGTTCCGCCTAAGGTTTCACGATTGGGGGGAAAGGCATAAATTCCCGTTAAAATTTCACGGGGAGGTTTAATAGGCTGATTAGCAGCTTGATTTTGAGACAAATCGGCACACATTCGGTTAGCACGGTATGATTCAAAGTTGTGTCAGGATAGGAATAGGACAATTCATCGTAGCATAAATTTAATTATCTTTGTCCGTTTGAGTTGACTATGAAATTATTTTTCATTTTAGTAATCCTAGCAGGAATCACTTATCTTTTAGTCCGTCGTAATGTCAGTGGCTTAACGAGTACTCCTGTTTGGTTATTATCACTTGCCTTAATGCTTCCTGCATTGAGTTGGAGTGCTTGGATTGTTGTGAGAGGAGAACCAAAAGAAGTTCCCCCTCAATTAATAATATTAATGATCGGGAGTGTAATAACTTCAATCCTATTATATTCTTGGTTACTCCAACGCGGAAGAAAAGATAGCAAACCTTCTGTGTCTTCTCATCAGGAAAACCCGACACCAGAAACAATGAATCCTTGGGGAATCAATGTTTCTTCATCCCCTTCTCAATCGACTCAGCTATTGAGTAAAGAAGAAGAACAAACTTTAAAAACGTGTTTTCCTTGGGATGTTTATTATTTACAAAATGTCGATTATGGTGGGCAAGCGGTGTTATGTCGAGGAAAATTAAGAACGGGTCCTGAAAAAGCCTATGAACGAATTACGAATAATATCAAACGTCATTTCGGCGATCGCTTTTTTATCATTTTTCAGGAAAATTTACAAGGTGACCCCTTTTTTGCCTTAGTTCCCAATTATCGACAGCAACAAAATCAAGCGCAACAACAAGATGAGTTAAATCAACCGAAATTGGCAGTGGCATTAGCCTTTGTCACCCTATTTACAACCACGATGGTGGGGACTCAATTTGCTGGATTCGAAATTGAAAAAATTCAATCTGATTCCAAAATTTTATTAGAAGGACTGCCTTATTCGATCGCGTTAATGTTGATTTTGGCTTGTCATGAATTTAGCCATTATTTGACAGCTATTTATTATAATATTCGAGCAACATTACCCTATTTTATTCCTATTCCTTTCTTTTTAGGAACATTTGGGGCATTCATTCAAATGCGATCGCCTGTTCCCCATCGTAAAGCGTTATTTGATGTCGCGATCGCGGGTCCATTAGGGGGATTTTTAGTGACGGTTCCCATTCTACTTTGGGGACTTTCCTTATCAGAAGTAGTTCCCCTCTCTGAAGAGTCTGCCTTATGGAATATTGAATCCCTTGATCCCCGTTCTTCGCTATTGATGACAATTTTTTCTAAAATTGCTTTAGGAAATGAGTTTGTCTCGGAAACCGCCATTGATTTACATCCCATGGCGATCGCGGGCTATATCGGCGTCATTGTTACCGCCCTTAATTTAATGCCTGTGGGCCAACTGGATGGGGGTCATATTGTTCATGCCGTTTATGGACAACGAACTGCCCTAATTGTAGGACAAATTTCTAAAATTCTAATGTTAATATTAGCCTTCCAAGAGCGAATTTTTATCTTTTGGGCAATTTTCTTATTTTTTATGCCCGTTATGGATGAACCTGCTCTCAATGATGTGTCAGAATTAGATAATGTCCGTGACTTTTTAGGTTTTCTTGCTTTAGTGTTGCTAGTAACGATTCTCTTACCGCTTCCTGCAACCTTGACTGATTTCTTAAATGTTTAAATAAGTTTAGATTAATTAAAGATAATTTATGAATAAAGCGCATGATTCAGGTGGGATTAAAGTAATTTCCGTTAATCGCAAAGCGAGATTCCTCTATGAAATACTAGAAACCTATGAAGCAGGAATTGCGCTAACGGGAACTGAAGTCAAATCCGTTCGGGCTGGGCGTGTCAATTTACAAGATGGCTATGCCTTAATTCGGGATCGAGAAGTTTGGTTACTCAATGTCAATATTTCTCCCTACCAAGCCAGTTCTTTATACTTTAATCATGAACCAAAACGAACTCGCAAACTCTTACTTCATCGCCATGAAATTAGCAAATTAATTGGGAAAACGGAACAAAAAGGGTTTACGTTAGTACCCACAAGAATGTATTTGAAACAGGGTTTAGTCAAAGTAGAAATTGCCTTAGCGAAAGGCAAAAAATTACGAGATAAACGAGAAACCATTAAACGACGTGAAGCAGAAAGAGAAATGCAGCGTGTGGTTAGACGATTTTAACAATGCCCGACCATTGGACCCCTTTTTCTTGACGACGTCGATAGGAAAAAAACTGTTCATTTTGCTGATAAGTACAATAGGGGGCAACCGCAATCTGTTCAGGATGAAATCCCATTTGTTTTAATTGCAAAACATTAACCCCAGCTACATCTAAACGCACTTTACCCGCTTCAGGATCAGGAAAAAGGGGAGATGATTCCCATTGCCACAGTTGCTCTAAAATCATTGTTGGAGACAGATTTTCCTCTGCTGGGAATAAAGTTGCCCCCACTTGGGCTGCCACATCCTCAGAAACTTGATACACTTCACCACTAATAGCAGGGCCGATCGCCACTCGTAGATGAGATAATCGGCTACCGCAAGCTATAAACCGCGCGATCGCGCAAGGTAAAATTGATTGGGCTGTGCCACGCCACCCGGCATGAACTGCCCCCACCTGTCGCGTCTGAATATCTGCAATTAAGACTGGGGTACAATCTGCCGTTGCCACCCATAAGGCTTGTTTTTCCCCATCACTGCATAAGCCATCCCCAGTTACCCTTGGTTCAGGGGATTGAGCAATTTCGGAAGGAGTAACCACTTGTTTGCCATGGACTTGTTTGATCTGATAAGGTGTTGCCTCTGGGGAGAGTAGTTGGGTTAAATCGAGTAGCGAGTAATCAGCAAAATGGCGAGTAAAGAATCCGTGAGGAAAAGGGCTTAACAGACTCGACTGTAGATAAGCTAACCCATTAACCCACTTCCATTGCCAACTGGTTTGTTCCGTAGAAGAAATTGAGGAAAACACCAACTCATACCTTCTTTAAAAACAGGGAATCTCCCTACAACATAGCATAGGCATGATCACAAGCGCGATGCCCGTCTATAGTTTCGCCACATTGCCAATAATCCTACGTTAAAATCCGTTTCAGCATCTCCCCCTGTCTTTGATACAATCAGGATGCTGTTAACTCAATTTTAGGATAACAGCCAGCAATCATCGTTTTGCCAAAAAATAGGCAAAAGCAGTGATCCCATCTAATTACGTTGGTCTCCCTGCCAAAGCAATTTGCTGGAGACAACTATTTTACCAAAATCCAATTTATAAGAGAATATTTAACAACTAGCTCAGCGTTTTGAGGAGAACATTCATGTTGAAAAAACTGATTTTAATACTAATAGCAACTGCCTTTTTCGCTTGTCAGCTTTTTGCTCAGCCTGTTGCTGCTTTAGAACTGAGTGAACAAGATCGTACGGTTAAGCTTAACCAACAAGGTGAAGAAGTCGTCATTAGCGTTCCAAAAGTACAAAAAGGAAAACGTTTATTCGACGATACTTGTGCTCAATGTCATACCAGAGGAATTACTAAAACAAATCCTAATGTGACACTGAGTCAACAAGCCTTAGCAGGGGCAATTCCTCCCCGAGATAATCTTGAAGGGATTGTTGATTATTTAAAAAATCCCACTACCTATGATGGGGCAACTGATATTAAAGAACTTCATCCCAATATTAATCGCCCTGATCTCTATCCAGAAATGAGAAACTTGACTGAAGACGATTTAGAAGCGATCGCGGCTCATATTCTGATTCAACCCAAACTCCTTCGCGAAAGATGGGGAACTGGTAAACCTGGCTTCTAAGTGTTTACTGCTTCAGTGATCAAAATCATGACCTCCTCATCTTGATGGGGAGGTTTTTTTAATTTCCTTGCGAACCCACTCAACGGTAAAATCAGCAAGGGAGTGATTGCTCTAAACATCAATATATAGGAGGAAATAACCGTGGCGAAAAAAACCATTGCCAATCTCTCAGAAGCCGAAGTTAGTGGTAAGCGAGTCTTAGTACGTACCGATTTCAATGTTCCGCTTAATGATCAAGGACAAATTAGTGACGATACGCGAATTCGTGCCGCCCTCCCCACGATTAAAGACCTAATTAGCAAAAACGCCAAAGTTGTCCTGTGTAGCCACATGGGTCGTCCCAAAGGAAAAGTCAAAGAAGAACTACGGCTTACGCCCATTGCAGAACGCTTATCCCAACTACTGGGACAAGAAGTCGTGAAGTGTGATGACTGTGTTGGCCAAGGGGTTCAAGACAAAGTCAATCGCCTTGAAAATGGTCAAGTTGCGTTATTAGAAAATTTACGCTTCTATAGCCAAGAAGAAGCCAACGACCCTGAATTTAGTCAAAAACTCGCTGCCAATGCAGATATTTATGTCAACGATGCCTTTGGCACTGCCCACCGCGCCCATGCTTCCACAGAAGGGGTAACCAAACATTTGAGTCCTTGTGTCGGTGGCTATCTCATTGAAAAAGAACTTGATTATTTAAATAATGCCATTGAAAACCCTCAACGTCCCTTTGCGGCAATTATTGGTGGCTCTAAAGTTTCTAGTAAAATTGGCGTTATTGAAACCCTCATTGAAAAATGCGATAAACTCCTCATCGGTGGTGGCATGATTTTCACCTTCTTTAAAGCACGTGGCTTAAGTGTGGGTAAATCTTTAATTGAAGAAGATAAACTGGATTTAGCCCAATCCCTAGAAGCCAAAGCGAAAGAAAAAGGGGTAGAACTGTTATTCCCAACAGATGTCGTAATTGCTGATAACTTTGCAGAAGATGCCAATTCTCAAACCGTGACGGTTGAGAATATTCCTGACGGTTGGATGGGCTTAGATATTGGTTCAAAAACCGTGGAAACCTATAAACAAGCCCTTTCCGACTGTAAAGGCATTATCTGGAATGGCCCCATGGGCGTCTTCGAGATGGATAAGTTTGCCAAAGGAACTGAGGCAATTGCCCGCACTTTAGCAGAGTTAACTGACAATGGGGCAACGACAATTATCGGCGGTGGTGACTCCGTTGCTGCTGTGGAAAAAGTTGGTGTTAGTGAAAAAATGAGCCATATTTCGACAGGTGGGGGCGCTAGTCTGGAATTACTCGAAGGTAAAGAACTCCCTGGTATCGTTGCCCTTGACGATGTGTAATTTCTAATCATCGAGATTTGGGATTGCTAAGGGGAAGATCAGAGCTCCATCCTTAAGGGGTAGAAATCTTCCCCTTACAACTTGCTGTGAATGGTACTAGCGACTAAATCAAAGATTGTAGTCGTAGCTTCTGTCCAGTCCCTAGAAGAGACCAGACCCGCCATTCTCGGTTGGATTCAGGGACTTTTGCCGTGAATCCACT
>JAHEOB010000119.1 GCA_018610095.1 Halothece sp. MAG | reverse complement strand
TCTAAAACTCGCTTGGGTTCAGGGACATTGTCCATTAAAATCTCGCCGTCACTATTGGTTACCCGAATAATTAAGGTGGGATCAGAATGCCAACCATTATTAGCAAAAGTGGCATAAGCACCAGCCATTTCCATTGGGGTTAGCTCCATCGAACCCAGAGGAAGAGATGGAACGGGTCGTAACGGGCTTTCTACTCCCAATTTTCGCAAGGTCGAAATGACATTATCAAGACCAACTCTTTGACCTAATTTGACCGCAGGGATATTACGAGATTGTTCTAGTGCCGTATGAAGGGTAATTGTCCCATAATAACCACCACCATAATTTTTGGGTGTATAGAATTCGTTACCATCTCGCAATTTCATGGGAGTGTCTTTAATCATGGAGTGTGGAGAATATTTACCACTAGCAAATGCTTGGTAATACACAAAGGGTTTAAATGCCGAGCCCGGTTGACGACGCGCTTGTAACGCTCGATTATACTGACTCTTTTCATAATCCAAAGTTCCCACCATTGCTTTAACGAAATGAGTACGCGGATCAATGGCAACAATGGAAACTTGGTCAGCATACAATCCCTTTCTTTGTAAATTTCGGTGGGCATCTTGAGCAGTTTCCTGTGCCATTTGTTGAAAGAACAAGTCAATACTGGTTTGAACCCGTAATCCCCCTTCCATAACCGCTTTTTGACCAAACTCATCCTTTAATTCTGCTGTTACGGCTTGGGTAACAGAAGGTAGTTTACTCGGTTGCCAAGCTGTGGGTTTACCCACTAATAGGGGTTTGTGAAGGGTCTTTTCGGCAGTTTTAGGAGTAATCCAACCTAATTCTTCCATGCGGTTTAAGACCGTTGCTTGTCGCCGTTTAGTTTCTTCATAATCAACAAACGGACTGGATTCTTCTGGGGCTTGAATTAACCCCGCAAGCATTGTTGCTTCTGCTAGATTGAGTTCTGAGGCAGATTTTTGGAAGTAAGTTTCTGCTGCTGTTTCAATGCCATAGTTATTGTGACCCCAATAGATTGTATTGAGGTACATTTCTAAAATTTCATCTTTACTAAAAACTTGCTCGACACGGAAAGCAAGAACGGCTTCTGCTATTTTACGACTCATGGTTTTTTCAGGAGAGAGAAAGACATTTTTCACTAACTGCATCGTTATCGTGGAGCCTCCCTGTACCACCTCTCCTGTTTGAAGATTGGTAACAAAAGCCCGAGCAACGCTATTGGGATTGACCCCTTGATGTTGGTAAAAATGACTATCTTCAATCGCTAGCACGGCTTTTTTCAGTTCTGGGGAAATTTCATCTAACGCCACAACGTCGCGGTTCGATTCCTTGTGAAGACGAGTTAACAAACGACCTTCAACATCATAAATATAACTGGTTTCAGTGGGAGAATAATCTTGCAGTAGTCGAACATCAGGTAAATTACGAAAACTTAACGCTAATCCCACCAATCCGCCCGTGACAACCGCACTAGTGAGTAAACTAATGGCAAGCACTGTCCCAGTGGCAAATTTGCCGACTCCTTGCGTAAACTGGATCGTGTGTTGCCATAAAGATAGGGGTTGAGCTTGCTTTTGCCGAACAGTGGTATTCGACACGGTTTATTTTTCCCTCACGCTTTCAGTTCTGTATTCGCTTGTTTTTGATTTTGACATTCAGATAACGATTTTGCCTACAAAGACACAATTATATCCTATTCTTGAGAAATTATAACCAATGATGGATAATGATTATCTAAGTGACTCAACTGACGCTTTTTCTCATTAATTATGAAGCCAATTATCAAAAAAGTCAATTTAGCGCGTCTCTCTTCTGGTGATGAGTTAGGGTTACAACTTTATCAATTTGTTGGCAATCACCCAGGGGAAAAAATTTATATTCAAGCCAATTTACATGGAGCGGAAATTGTCGGTAACGTTGTCATTAACGAGCTTTTTCATTGGCTATCCCAATTAGAAGCCGACCAATTAGCAGGAGAAATTTGGTTAGTTCCGGCTTGTAATCCTTTAGGCATGAATCAGCGATCGCATTTTTTTTCCCCAGGTCGTTTTAACAGTTATGATGGAGTTGATTGGAATCGCATCTTTTGGAATTATGAGCAACAACATTCTCACCAAATTGAAACCTTTGCTCAACAATACTTAAATGCACCGCGTGAAACCATTTATAAGGACTATTTACAAACCATTCAAAACGCCTTTGACCAACAAAAACAATTCAAAGATTACGCCAGTAGTGTTCCTTATTGGTGTCACTATCGCAACTGTTTACAATCATTGTGTTTAGATGCCCAACACGTCATTGACATTCATAGCTCTAGTAACCAAGGTATCAATTTTTTCTTTGGGTTTCCAGGGCGAACCGAACAAGCCAAATCCTTTTTGTTAGATATTGGGATTTTAGTGGAACAACCCGAAGGATTAACCTTTGATGAAGCGTTTATTAACCCTTGGTTATCTCTAGAAAAAGCGTTTGCAAATAGGGGACGAAGCATTAATTTTGATTTAGCTTCATGGACGTTAGAATTAGGCAGTGGCATGACCGCCAATCAACAATCCGTTGCTACTGGAGTGCAAGGGATTAAGAATTATTTAGCGCAGCAACATGTGGTCGATGTTGCGAAGTTTCCTCTTGCAGAAACCAACCATCATAACATTACTTGGGTCAATAAAAAGCAAATTAAAAAATATTATGCGCCTACCGGTGGCATTATTCAATCTTATCCGCCATTAAAAAGTAATGTTGTTGCTAAAGAAACCATTTATCAACTTTTACAGTTCAACAAAGAAAGTGGCGAACCGGAATTAATTGAAGTTACTGCAGAAGAATCTGGTATCATTTTTGATGTGGGAACCAATCAAGCGGTCAATGAAGGAGAATATGTTTTGTCCGTTTTAGAACTGTGAGGCAATAATGATGAATGAAATTGGACAAATTCCAATTGCTCCCCCGAATTTTCAATCAGGTTTTGTTGGTATCATTGGACGACCCAATGTTGGCAAATCCACTTTAATGAATCAATTAGTCGGGGAAAAAGTTGCAATTACTTCTTCCATTGCTCAAACCACTCGAAACCGTTTACAGGGCATTTTAACCACAGACACGGCACAACTTATTTTTGTGGATACTCCTGGTATTCATAAACCCCATCATGAATTAGGAAAAGTCATTGTTAATAATGCTCGAACCACGATTGAAGCGGTGGATGTCATTTTATTTGTCTGTGATGCTTCCACGCCAGCAGGGGGCGGCGATCGCTATATTGCCCAATTACTCCAAAAAACCAATGTTCCTGTCATTGTTGGGCTTAATAAAAGCGATTTAGTGACTCCTTTTAAAAAAGAAAAAAATAAAAAAACTTATCAACAATTTATTGCTGATAAGCCATGGAGTTATTTAGAATTTTCCGCCTTAACAGAATCGGGCTTACCGCAATTACAACAATCTTTGACCGAAAAATTAGATTATGGCCCTTACTATTATCCCCCTGATTTTGTTAGTGATCAGCCCGAACGGTTGATCATGGCAGAACTAATTCGAGAACAAATTTTACGACAAACCCGAGAAGAAATTCCCCACTCTGTGGCAATTGTCATTGATCGCATTGAACAACAGCCTGAATTGACAACCATTTTAGCAACCATCAATGTTGAACGAAATTCCCAAAAAGGGATTTTAATTGGAAAACAAGGAGCAATGCTCAAGCAAATTGGGAGTGCTGCAAGGGAGCAAATACAGAAACTCATTGCAGGAAAAGTTTATTTAGAATTATTTGTCAGAGTCCAATCAAAATGGCGGAAATCAGCGAAACAAGTGGCTAACTTTGGCTATTTTCAAGACAACTGGTAACCCTGTCTCCCACTGAGAACGTTACAATAGACAATAACCATTAATTTGGGTAACGGGGCAAGTATGACAGTCACCAAAAAAACCTCATTTTAACCCCTTGAAAAACGCCTCCCCCTGAAATGACGGAAGCAACCAATATAAGGGACATTGTTCTATGCAGCCGAGCCAACCCCAAAATCTGGAGCGAAACCAATATCTGGAACAAGCAAAAACTCATTTAGAAACCATTGAGCAAGGATTACTAAACTTATCAGAAGTCGTTCAACAAACAAAAACCTTAAAACGGCTTCACGACGCTGCAAAGTTTCTTCATCAAGGGGCAGTTACGCATGAATTAGAAACCATCCAGCATATTGCTCAATTTTTTGAAGAGTGTTTTAGCTTAATGGGCACTGCCCAAGTGGTTAGCGATCAACATCTAGAGGACTTACTTTGGGGCATCTTTGACACCTTTCAAGGGTTGATTGATATGCACGCCATGTCTCAAGAGCCCACCGAATATACGCAAGGTGTGGAACGGGAGGTTTATAAGGGAATTCAGCAGAATTTAAAAGAAGCTAAAACTTATCTCCACTCTTGTATGGTCGAAGATAACGCTGCCGAGAGTGAAGTTAGCCCAGAAAGTGAAACATTTCATAAGCAAGTGGAAGAGCAGTTAAACGCCATGGAAGAACTGCTCGAGCAAAATAATCCTTCCTACCATCGCCATGATCTACAAAAGCATTGCGATATTTTAGAACAAATTGGGGCTCAAGCGGAAATTCCTAATTGGGTCAATCTGATCAAAACCGCTAAAAATGCGATCGCGGGAACCGAAAATTCGGTTCAAAATGCCACTGAAAGCGCGATCGCGGACATTGTAGAAGCGCAACGTCTCATCAAATTAGATCAAGCCCACCAAATTCAACCCAGTCAACAATTAAAAAACATGTCTTTGCAGTTGTCCTCCCCTTGGGACACTTATAGTGAACAAGAGGTTGATATTGATAATGCCGAACCCAGTGTGGGTGAAAACTTACAGGAACAACAGTCCCAAACCCATCAGGAGGACGATGATCTTAACTTTGCCGATCTTGAGTTAGATGACGACAGTTCTAATCAAGATAATAGTGACTGGTGGAATAACTTGGATGAGATTCTGGGAGACAATCAGGAACAAGCCGCCGATGACAGTGACTGGTTGGGAAGCCTCGATGAAGATGTTTGGGAACTGACCCTAGAACAAGGGTCTCCTCAAATTGATCATTCCGAAGAACATGTGGAATTAGGAGAAAACTCAGCCCATATCAGTGACGAGAATCTTTCCTCTCAGCAAAACCAACAGGAAACCATTGGGGATTTTGATCTGCAAGATAATCCTCAAATTGATCACTCTCAAGAACATGTAGAATTAGCCGAGGAACTGAGCGATCAAGATTTAGAAACCGTCAGCGACCTTCCCTTGGAACAAGACGACGACGAGATTTCCTTGTCAGAGTTTTTAGCAGAATCAGCAAACCATGAAAATGATGCTGATAATGACATCAGTGATTTGTTAAAGGAGTTAGAACAAGATGACTCCGAAGGTAATCAACAGGAGAGTGGGGGAGAAACCGATTGGGATGAGCTATTTGGTGAACAGCAGACAAATGATGAAGATGAATCTGACCTCGATCAATTATTATCGGAGCTAGACCAATCCTTATCCCAACAGGAGGAGTCTCAACAAGCGTCTTTGTCAGATGAAGATTCCCTAGAAGATTTAGAACAGCTATTTGCGAATGAACAAGAACAAACCTTTATTCAGGAATTAGAGGAAGCAGAAGAAGAGGTTAACGAGGCTAGCGAAAAAAACACTTTCCCAGAAGAGTCTTCCCCACCAACACCAGTTGCTTCCATTGAATATTATGATCCCTTTAGTGATTTAGAAACCATTATTGAAGCTGCTGCAGCCAGCGAGACCATCGAAACAGTGGATTTTGCAGCCCTAGAAGCCCTTATTGACGAAAACCCCTCTCCAGAAAGTGCCACAGAAGCTGAATCCTCTCCCAAAGCTGAAACCCCTGCTTCTAGTAGCAGCAGTCAAACCCAGTCATCTAGTCAACCGCAATCGACTCCTGCACCAGCAGCAAACCGCAGTGGCGCAAGTTTATTTGAACAAACTGTTAAAGTCCCTGTGCGGTTAATGGATCAGCTAAACAACTTAATTGGAGAGTTGGTGGTTAACCGTAATCGCCTCGAACAAGATCAGGAACGACTGCGACGCTTTTTAGATAACTTATTAGAACAAGTTCAAAATCTCAACGACTTAGGCGGGCGCATGCAAGACCTTTACGAACGGTCATTATTAGAAAATTCCTTACTTGCTAGTAAATCTTATCAGAATGAGCGTGCCCTCAGTACAGGAGGCAGCGGAAGCGCTAAGGGAGCAACCTATCATCAATCCAGCAATGGTTCTTCTTCCGAGAAAGACAATGGATCGAGTTCCCAAGACAATGGAAATCAATACGATCCTTTAGAAATGGATCGCTTTAGTGGGTTTCACCTGCTTTCCCAAGAAATGATTGAGTTAATTGTCCGAGTTCGTGAATCGACCTCAGACATTGAATTTTTAGTTGATGAAGTTGAACAAGAGGCACGAACCTTTCGGCAGGTAACCACCCAACTCCAAGAAGGATTTACCTCCGCTCGCATGGTTACTTTCTCTCAAGTAGCGGATCGTTTACCTCGGGCTGTACGTGAAATTTGTAAAAAGCAGAATAAAAAAGCCAAACTCCAAGTAGAAGGAAAAGATACCCTTATTGACAAAATGATTCTGGAGCAGCTTTATGATCCCATGACTCACTTAGTGAATAACGCGATTACCCATGGGATTGAAGAGCCAGAGACCAGAAAAGCCTCGGGCAAACCGGAAACAGGAACCATTAAGGTGGAAGCACACCACCAAGGGAACCAAACCATTATTTCTCTTACTGATGATGGAGCAGGATTAGATGCCAATCGGATTCGAGCTAAAGCAATTGATAAAGGATTAATCTCAGAAGCAGAAGCCAATAGCTTACCCGATCTTGATATCTTTGACTTTATCTTTCATCCCGGGTTTAGTACCAAGGAAAAAGCGGATGACTTCGCAGGGCGCGGTGTGGGAATGGATGTTGTGCGCTCTTCATTAAGTAAATTACGAGGCAGTATCAATATTGATTCTACCCTTGGTCAAGGGACGAAATTTACCATTGGTTTACCGCTAACCCTAAGTATTAGTACCGCTCTATGCTGTAAACTTAATCAGTCCAATATTGCATTCCCCATTGATGGGGTGGAAGATCAGCTTGAAATTAGTAAAGACGAGATTACAGTTAATCAAAACGGAGAACGCTTTATTCGGTGGGAAAAAAGTGCCAATTTGCTTCCCATAAAGCATTTATCAGAACTATTTTCTTATAATCGCACCCTCACTCGGAGTAATATTTATACGGCTAAAACGGATCGAGAGCAAATCCCTGTGGTGGTTTTGCGCAGTACTGGGAATTTAATCGCCCTCGAAGTGGATCAGGTCATTGGACAACAAGAAATTGTCATTAAACAAATTTCTGGTCCTGTTCCCAAACCCATTGGAATTGGCGGGGCAACTGTTACCTCTGACGGTAGCGTAATGGCGATTGCCGATGTCTTAGAACTTATTGATCTGTTCCATGGACGAATCCGCAAAGATGTCATGGATTCCATGGTCGTTCAGCAAGAAGAAGCTGCTGAACAAGAATATGGTGAGACAGAACCCATGGTCTTAATTGTAGATGACTCCATTACGGTGCGAGAATTGTTATCCTCTACCTTCAGTAATGCAGGATACCGCGTAGAACAAGCTCGTGATGGTCAAGAGGCTTGGGATAAACTCCAAGCAGGATTAGCCTGCGATATGATGTTCTGCGATATTGAAATGCCAAGAATGAATGGGTTAGACTTACTGTCGCAGATTAAACAACAACAACAGTTTGCTGATTTACCTGTGGGAATGTTAACTTCCCGAGGAGCAGAACGACATCGTGAAATGGCAGCGCAATATGGGGCAAGTGGTTATTTCACCAAGCCCTATTTAGAAGAAGTGCTTTTAGATGCAGCCAAACGCATGCTAAAAGGGGAAAATCTAATCGAGCAAACAAGCGGTGTGTAAATAGTTTCATGATCAAGCAGACCATTCATGTTTGGAGTTGGCTCACTGCGAGCTTAGTTTTGGTAGGGATAACCCTTGCCTTATTTCCCAATTCTGGAAAAACGCAAACCGCTTCCCCCCTTGAAATCGGGATTGTTCAACGATTTGGTGCAGACTTCGATGATGAAATCAGGATTACAAGTCCCAATGAAGCTCCCTTAACAGTAGAAATTCAGCAAGAGGGTGATTCTAAACTCCTAGAAACCCGTCAGTTAACCTTAGAAATTGAAACGATTTCTCTTTCTGAACAAAAAGTTCAAGAGCAAGTGGTGTTAAGTAATCATGCCACCTTTGAAACTGCAGAAGATTACGCCCATGGTTGGGAACAATTAGGGTTGCCGGTAGCGATTACTAAACCCGGGCGTTGGCAAGTTTGGGCACAACCAGAGGTTTATGATGATCCCATAATTCGCCGTCTGCTATTAACTCAATTAAAACAACAAGGGTATCAGAGTCCCTATATTAACACCCAATTGTTAGAACAAATCCCGATTGTATCAGTGGTGGTGGGGGGAAAATCTTATACCACGAAACAGTTAAACATTCGCCATCCCTCGGATAAGATCGATGTTAATGCGAGTGACAAACCCCGCCGTCGTTATCCAGGGCAATTACGAGTCCAACCCAATTCCTATGGTGATTATACGTTAGTTAATATTGTTCCGATTGAGGAATACTTACGCGGAGTTGTTCCCCATGAAATGGGCAGTAACACCCCTTTGGAGGCAGTTAAAGCCCAAGCAATTATTGCTCGCACCTATGCCTTACGCAATCTTCATCGTTTTCGTGCCGATGGCTATGAACTGTGTGCCAACACTCATTGTCAGGTGTATTGGGGGCTCAGTCAAACCAATGAACGCAGCGATCGCGCTATTGAACAAACCGCTCAACAGGTACTCACCTACCAAGGCGAATTAGTGGATGCCCTTTATTCCTCCACCACAGGAGGGGTCACTGCATTTTACACGGATATTTGGGATGGCAGCGATCGTCCCTATCTGCGACCGGTAGTGGATTCGACTAGTAATGCTTGGGATTTACAGAAATATCCCTTAGATAATGAAAACAACTTGAAGCGATTTATTGAGCAAAAACAAGGATTTAATGAAGAGCATGCCTCGCTGTTTCGTTGGGAAAAAGAAAGTGATTTGGCGTCATTAACCGAGAACCTACAAAGTTATTTAGACCGGATTAATCATCCCCAAGCTGATGCTGTCAATGAGATTGTTGAAATGACTATTACTTCGCGATCGCGCTCAGGACGGATTTTAGAAATGGCAGTTACCACCGATCAAGGGGTTATTACCCTAGAAAAAACTGAAGTTCGCAGTGCCTTTGATCCGCCTCGCAGTACCCTGTTTTACCTAGAACCCATGACCAATGAAAAGCAAGAACTAACAGGCTATCGCTTTATCGGAGGTGGTTTCGGACATGGTGTGGGATTAAGTCAAATGGGGGCACGTCAGCTAGCCCGAGAAGGATGGTCTGCCCAAGACATTTTATCCTTTTACTATCCTGGTACCGAAGTTATTCCCTTGGATCAATCCGAGTAAGTTCCGAACTATGTTAAAATCCATAAGAAACCGCTAAGAGCCTTCAGTTTCCTGAACCGTAAAGGCAGTGGTAAACTCAATTAATGTTTGAACGCGATCGCGCACCGTTGCCAGACGTTGTTGAGACGTATCACCACTTTTTGAGGTTTGCCAAAACATTAAATCGGTTTGTAATAACCGTAGATGGCGATGCATTTCCGTTTGGGAAGATTGCCATTGAGAAAACAGTTCTCCACTGAGTTCATCTCCCGTTAAAGGCATCAATTGCTGTTGAAAATATTGTTGGAGTTGTGAGTAGAGTGACTGTAACTGGGTGGGAACTACCTCTTGTTGATGGAGTTGATCTTGTATCTGGTGCAAGATTTCTAAAAACGTTTGATAACGCTCTCGATAAGATAGGGGTAACATCATCCACACACTTTACGTTACAATTTTCGGAACTAACGGCTCTTAACAAAAACTTAACGTGTTTCTTTTAGCAAGGCAGTCATCCACCAGCGAAGTGGCAATGACATAAATTTCAGTTTTTGTCGAACATTGTAGAAAACCGAAGGGGAATTATGGACGCGATCGCACACAAAAGCCCAACTGACTATCATATCTCCCTCCCTGACTGGTTAGCCGAAGCCATTGAAATCGCCAACGATCCCAACCAAGACGATGAGGATTCGGAATTAATTGCCCATGCCTTTCAGTTTGCCTACCAACTACACGAAGGGCAATATCGCCGTTCCGGAGAACCTTACATTGCCCATCCCGTTGCAGTAGCAGGCTTAATTCGGGAATTGGGCGGTGGTAGTGCCATGATTGCAGCAGGATTCCTCCATGACATTGTAGAAGATACTGATGTAACTTGCGAGGAAATCGAAGAGAAATTTGGTGAAGGCGTGCGCCATTTAGTAGAAGGGGTCACTAAACTCTCCAAATTTAATTTTTCCAGTAAAACAGAACGCCAAGCGGAAAACTTTCGGCGCATGTTTTTGGCGATGGCAAAAGATATTCGGGTTATTGTGGTCAAACTTGCCGATCGCCTCCACAATATGCGCACGCTGGAACATCTCAAGCCCGAAAAACAACGACAAATTTCCCTAGAAACAAGAGAAATTTTTGCCCCCCTCGCCAATCGCCTTGGGATCGGGCGTTTTAAGTGGGAATTAGAAGATTTAGCCTTTAAATATCTCGAACCAGAAGCCTTTCAGGAAATTCGAGAATTAGTCGCTGATCGCCGTACTGATCGCGAAGCCCGAATTGAAGAAGCAATTGAAATTTTGCGTGAACGGTTTGATAAAGCAGGGATTGAAGTCGAAGAATTAAAAGGTCGCCCCAAACACCTGTACGGCATCTACCAAAAGATGCAGCAGCAGCAAAAAGAATTTGAAGAAATTTATGATCTAGCCGGCATTAGGGCAATTGTCAAAACCCGAGAAGATTGTTATCGCGCTCTAGCTATTATTCATGATGCATTTAAGCCGGTTCCCGGTCGCTTTAAAGATTATATTGGCTTACCGAAACCGAACCGCTATCAATCCTTACATACCACCGTCATGGGCAATCATGGTAAGCCCATTGAAATCCAAATTCGGACCATGGAAATGCACCATATTGCCGAATATGGAATTGCAGCCCATTGGTTATATAAAGAAAGTGGTGGGGCAACTGACTTTAAACCCACCCCTGAAGACGAGAAATTTACTTGGCTACAACAACTCCTAGAGTGGCAAAACGATCTCAAAGATGCCCAAGAATATATTGAAAGCATCCGGGATAATCTGTTTGAAGATGATGTTTTTGTTTTTACTCCCCAAGGAGATGTAGTTGCCTTAGCCCGTGGCGCAACGCCGGTGGATTTTGCTTATCACATCCATACTGAAATTGGAAACCACATGAAAGGGGCACGAGTGAATGGACGGTGGAGTGTTTTAGATACCCCCTTACAGAATGGGGATATTGTTGAAATTATTACCAGCAAAAATAGTCATCCCAGCCTCGATTGGTTAAACTTTGTTGTTACCCCCAGTGCCCGTAACCGCATTCGTCAATGGTATAAACGATCCTATCGGGAAGAAAATATTTCCCGTGGGCGCAGCATGTTAGAAAAAGAACTCGGCAAAGCTGGCTTTGAATCTCTGCTGAAATCCGAACGAATGCAAAAAGTGGCAGAACGGTCTAATTATCAAAACGTGGAAGATTTATTAGCTGCCATTGGTTACGGGGAAATCACAACCCATTCTGTTGCCAGCAAATTACGAGAAGAATCCCTGAAAGAACAACAACTGGAACAAAACGAGGCTACAGAAAATCTAGAAGAAGAAACTGTACAGACGCTTCCCACGACAACCTCCCGTCAACCCAAAAAGAGTACAACTAGTCAATCGCCCATTGCTGGGGTAGAAGGATTAGTCTATAACCGTGCTGGATGTTGTGATCCGCTTCCTGGGGAAGCCATTGTGGGAGTCGTTACTCGGAGCAAAGGAATTACGATTCATCGCCAAGATTGTCCCAATGTGGAGAATATCGAAAGCGATCGCGTCATTCCCGTTGACTGGAATCCTATTAATGCCAATAATGGTAAACGTTCTGCTACCTATACCGTGGATTTAGAAGTAGAAGTTATTGATCGCGTAGGAATCTTCCGTGATATTCTGGCTCGTTTAAGCGATCAAAATATCAATGTTAGTAACGCGAGTGTCAAAACTGGTCAAAATAAACCAGCTTTAATTAACCTTTCCATTGAAGTGAAAGACCATGAACAAATGGAATATAGCTTTAAAAAGATTAAACAAATGACTGATGTGTTAAGCATCCGTCGCTTATTTGATAACAACAGCAATTAAG
Source organism: Halothece sp. MAG (assembly GCA_018610095.1). Classification (GTDB taxonomy): domain Bacteria; phylum Cyanobacteriota; class Cyanobacteriia; order Cyanobacteriales; family Rubidibacteraceae; genus Halothece. Next base: position 1,902 of record JAHEOB010000119.1, on the reverse strand, counting down.
GATGTCATCTAAACATGAGTCAACGGGTTTTAGTAACAGGGGTTAGCAAAGGCTTAGGGCGTGCCATGGCAGAAGGCTTTATTGCCCAAGGTTGTACCGTAATTGGTTGTGCCCGCAATGAAACGCCCATCAAGGAATTAAACGAGACCTATGGGCAACCCCATCACTTTGCAACAGTGGATGTTTCAAACGAAGATCAAGTTAAACAGTGGCGAGATCAAGTATTATCCCAATACGATCCCCCAAACTTATTAGTCAACAATGCAGGATTAATTAATCAATCCACTGAGTTTTGGAATGTTCCCACCGCAGAATTTGATCAAATTATTGATGTCAATATTAAAGGGGTTGCCAATGTCATACGCCAATTTTTACCAGCGATGATGGAAAAGCAACAGGGTATTATTGTCAATTTTAGTTCCGGTTGGGGACGTTCCACCTCACCTCGGGTTGCTCCTTATTGTACCACCAAATGGGCTATTGAAGGCTTCACTCGTGCCCTTGCCCAAGAACTGCCCTCAGGGATGGCTGCCATTCCCCTCAATCCTGGCATCATTCACACCGAAATGTTAGAAACTTGTTTTGGTAGCAGTGCGGCTAACTTTACACCTATTGACGATTGGGTCAACCAAGCAGTTCCCTTTTTACTCAGCCTCAAACCTCATCAAAATGGTCAACCGTTAAGTGTTCCTGCCTGAAGGCATTTGAGTTATGAATACCGAAGACGAAACCCAAGCCATTCTCGATGTTAATAACGCCTTTTATCGTGCCTTTGAAAATCGAGATATTACCTTAATGAATCAAACTTGGTGGCAAGGTAAGGGTAGTACTTGTATTCATCCGGGGGGCAATCTCATTCAAGGATGGGATAACATTCGTCCTTCTTGGGAAAAAATCTTTAAAAATACCGATTCCATTAATATTGAAACCGAAATTATTATAACAGAAATTGATTACGCGATTGCGTATGTAGTGGTCATTGAAAACGTTACCCAACAACGCCGAGGACGAAAAGTAAAGGCTCAGTCCCTTGCCACCAATAGCTTTCGGAAAATGGCGCAACAATGGTATCTAGTTCATCATCATGGTAGCCCCATTATTAATTCCTAATCGCACTTTTCTGAAATTATGTTGGGAGGCTTCTTAAAACATCAGATAAAATAAATAGAAGTACGAACGCTGGTTCTGTTATGAATGATGCAAGAGAAATAGCCCTAGCCAAGATTCAAACAGTTAAAGATAAAAAATTCAGGGAATTAGATTTAAGTGATTTTTATACAAGAGGCAAGTTAACCAAAATTCCTCCCGAAGTATTTGAATTGGAATGGTTGGAATCTTTAGATTTGAAGGGAAATCAGCTGGAAAAAATTCCAGAAACTATAACCCGCTTTACTAATCTATCTGTATTAAATTTGAAGGGAAATCAGCTAACAGAAATCCCCAAGGTTATAACCCGCCTTACTAATCTCTCTGTATTAAATTTGGGTAGCAACCAGCTAAGAGAAGTTCCTGAAACTATTAGCCAACTTACCAATCTTTCCCGGCTAAACTTGATGGATAATGAGCTAAGAGAATTTCCAGAAGCTATTGTCCATCTAACTAATCTCTCTGTATTAAATTTAGGTAGCTCTGTTTTAAAAGCGGACATGGGGAATAAGCTAAAAAAATTTCCCGAAGCTATTATCCACCTAACTAATCTCTCCCAGTTAGATTTGAGCGGCAACCAACTAAAAACAATTCCTGAAACCATTACCCGCCTTACCAGTCTCTCTGTGTTAGACTTAAGTGGTAATCAGCTAGAAAGAATTCCTGAAAACATTAGCCGGCTTACTAATCTTTCCCAATTAAAATTAGGTAACAACCAGCTAAAAAGAATTCCCGAAACTATAAACCGTCTCAATT
>JAHEOB010000118.1 GCA_018610095.1 Halothece sp. MAG | reverse complement strand
TCTTCGGTCAAAATATAAACATCGTCGCGCATTGTCTCCAGCCAGTAATCCATTAGATGCTGGTAAATGTCATATTTATCAATGAGGTTGCGGTTTTCAAATGCAGTTAACAGGGATTCGGCTAGAGGACGAATGATGGCTTTAGGATTATCCCCTTGTTGGATGCCTTTTAAATGGGAAACATTTTGATCCCACCACTGATTAAAGATGTCGGCAATGGCATTGGCATAACTCGTAAATTCGGGATGTTCAAAAACATATTTCTTGACCTCGTCTGGGGGAACTTTAATTTGTAAATATCCCGGACGCAACGGTTCAAACAATTCTTGTTTCAGGCTGGGATAAATCTCCCAATAATCCGCTAAGGCTTCAATATCGGCTTTGGGAATCCCCCCTTTCCAATGGGCTTCAATATCTTGGATGTCTTCCGCTTGTTGAGTGTCCATATAACGGGGAAGGTTCAGGTTATAGTCGTTGTCGGCTATCTCATTAATGGGAACGGAACGGGAATATTGGGGAATAACCAACTGTTGAGTAAAGACATCGACGATTTTGCGAATATCCTGTTCGCGGAGACGGTTTTTATTGCCGTCTTTGATATAACCCCGACTGGCATCAATCATAAATACACGATTGCGCTTGCTAGCATTTTCTTTATCTAAAACAATGATGCAAGCGGGAATGCCCGTCCCATAAAACAAGTTCGGCGGTAAACCAATAATGCCTTTAATAACCCCTTGCTCAATCAGTTTTTGACGAATATTGGCTTCGGTGTGACCGCGAAATAACACGCCATGGGGGAGAATGATTGCCCCTTTTCCGGTACTGTTGAGAGAGCTAAGTAAATGTAATAAAAACGCATAATCCCCATTTTTGGCTGGGGGGATGTCATACCCTTCAAACCGCTTAAACGGATCGTCATTGGGATTAAAGCCATTCTGCCATGATTTAGCAGAAAACGGAGGATTTGCTACTGCAAAATTAAACCTTTTTAAATTCCCCTCTTCATCTTTCCAGTGCGGATCAGCTAAGGTGTTCCCCTGAATAATCTCCGCATCGGGAAATCCGTGCAGAATCATATTCATCTTGGCTAAAGCACGGGTGGCATTATCCATTTCTTGCCCGTAAACGGTTAAGCCAAATGGCGATTGATTAACCGCCTTTAATAATAAAGAACCACTGCCGCAGGTGGGATCATAAATCGTTTCCTCTTGACTCTCTGATTTTTCAATATCCAGCACTTGCGCCATAACACGGGAAACTTCCGCAGGAGTATAAAATTGTCCCTTACTCTTCCCTGACTGCGTGGCAAAGTTCCGCATTAAGTACTCATAAGCATCCCCCAATAAGTCATCATCATCCGCTTGATTTTTGCCAAAACTGAGCGAGGGATCTTCAAAGATGGCTACCAAATTCGATAGCCGATCCTGCATTTCCTTCCCTTTGCCGAGTTTATTCTCATCATTGAAATCAGCGACATCAATAATGCCTTTTAATTCATTTTCCTCGGCTAATTTACTAATGACTTGATTAATGCGATCGCCAATTTCCGGATTATGCTTGAGGGCAACAATATCCTGAAAACTCCCCCCTTCTGGAACAATGACATCGGCATCGTCTTCGTCTAAGCCGGCATATTTATCTGAAACGTATTTTACGAATAATAAAACCAGAACATAATCTTTATACTGGGAGGCATCCATTCCCCCGCGCAGTTCATCGCAACTTTTCCATAAATTGCTGTAGAGTTCGCTCTTTTTAATGGGCATTGGGATTAACTTTCTTTTCCAACTGCGCTAACCGTTATTCCAAGTTTGCTACTTTTGCAGCCAAGGGAACCTCAAAATAACGGTTAAAGGCTTATTAGACATTGCAATGACAAAAGCAAGATTGTCTTACAGTTGATTCTATCTTACAAAATTATTGGCAAAGAATGAAGCAAATCAGTTCTCACATCTGATTCCTGATTGCTATAATTCCTGAGAATTCAACGCCAAAATAGATCAACAAAACTGGAGACGCAACGCATGTCAGAAAACTTACGAAGCCAAGCGGTAACTCAAGGGGTTGAACGCGCCCCCAATCGGGCACTGCTACGTGCCGTAGGGTTTGAAGATGAGGACTTTAATAAACCGATTATTGGGGTTGCCAATGGTTATAGCAATATCACCCCTTGCAATGTTGGAATTAATGATTTAGCCCAGCGTGCCCAAGGCGCATTTCAACAAGCTGGGGCAATGCCTCAAATGTTTGGCACCATTACCATTTCTGATGGCATATCCATGGGAACCGAAGGGATGAAATATTCCTTAGTATCCCGGGATGTCATTGCTGACTCCATCGAAACGGTTTGTAATGGGCAAAGTATGGATGGGGTATTAGCCATTGGCGGTTGTGATAAAAATATGCCTGGGGCAATGATTGCCATGGCTCGCCTCAACATTCCCTCAATTTTTGTTTATGGGGGAACCATTAAACCCGGTCACTATGATGGGGAAGATTTAACCATTGTCAGTGCCTTTGAAGCAGTGGGGAAACATAGTGCTGGCAAAATTGACGAACAACACCTCACCGAAATTGAACGTCGGGCTTGTCCGGGGGCTGGTTCTTGTGGGGGGATGTTTACTGCCAATACCATGTCATCAGCATTTGAAGTGATGGGGATGAGTCTTCCCTATTCTTCGACGATGGCAGCAGAAGATGCGGAGAAGGGCGATAGTACGGAAAAATCTGCGGTTGCCCTAGTGGAAGCCATCCGTAAACAGATTCTACCCAGTCAGCTTTTGACGCGCAAAGCATTTGAAAATGCCATTGCAGTGATTATGGCAGTTGGGGGCTCCACTAATGCCGTGCTACATTTACTGGCGATCGCCAATACCATTGGGGTGGATTTAACCTTAGATGATTTTGCCCGAATTCGCGATCGCGTTCCCGTCTTATGCGACTTAAAACCCTCTGGCCGGTTTGTAATTACACAGTTTCATGAGGTGGGTGGCATTCCTTTAGTCATGAAAATGCTATTAGAACAGGGGCTTTTACACGGTGATGCCCTTACCATTACGGGGAAAACCATTGCGGAAGTGGTGGAAGATGTGCCCAGTGAACCCCCCTCCGATCAAGAAATTGTGCGCCCATGGCATAATCCCATGTATTCTCAAGGGCATTTAGCAGTTCTCAAAGGGAATCTTGCCCGTGAAGGATCAGTCGCCAAAATTAGTGGGGTGAAAAAGCCGCAAATTACTGGACCTGCTCGCGTTTTTGAATCGGAAGAACAGTGTTTAGATGCTATTCTTGATGGCAAAATTCAAGCAGGAGATGTGGTGGTGATTCGCAATGAAGGGCCCAAAGGTGGCCCGGGAATGAGAGAAATGTTAGCCCCTACTTC
>JAHEOB010000117.1 GCA_018610095.1 Halothece sp. MAG | reverse complement strand
AGACTATATTCCAAAAGGCGTGAGTCCAACCGAAGATGACAATATTATCTATGACATCAGTAATGGCAGCAGCGAAAGTGGTTGGGGACACCCAGAATGTGCTGCTAGCACTACTAAAGTGGCAAATTCCTTGCCAGATAATTATCCAACTGGACAAAACTAGTTTAATCACCTAATCAGCGAAGCCATCGTTTCACCTATGGGTGAGGATGGCTTGAATTACTGCTTTGAAATAGTGATTGCACTAATATTTTTCTACTCCCGATTCCCCACTTTCAACTTAGCCTCACGATTATGGGGTTGCCAAAAATAATCTGTGTCTGGACCAGAGGGAATAATTCCACCCGGATTAAGCGGAAAAAGATTGCCATAATAATCTCGTTTGACCGCTTCCATATCACAGGTTTCGGAAACACCAGATATTTGGTAAATATCGCGCAAATAACCGTCTAAATTGGGATAATCTCGGATGCGCTTGCGGTTACATTTAAATAGTCCGAAATAGGCAGCGTCAAAGCGAAATAAGGTGGTAAATAATCGTACGTCTGCTAAAGTCAGCTCATCACCACACAGATAACGATTTTCGGCTAATGTTTGTTCGATTTCATCAAGAGTCGAAAATAGTTCCTCGCAGGCACGATCATAAGCCTGTTGAGTTTGGGCAAAGCCACAGCGATATACCCCATTATTAACCGCTGCATAAATTTTACGATTCCACTGCTCGATTTGAGATTGTAACGATTCAGGATAAAGATCCCATTCTGGATGAGTGGCAAACTGATTAAATTCATTGTTCAGCATGACAATTAGGTCAGCACTTTCATTATTAACAATGACCTGATTTTGACTATCCCACAACATGGGAACTGTCGCCCGTCCTTCATAACCGGGCTGTGCCATTTGATAAAATTCTGCCAGGGTCCGACAATTAAATTCACCAGACTCAAAAACCCAACCGCCTTCTAGCGGTGAAGGGGATAATACGGTGACTGGAATAGCATCTTGCAATCCTTTTAGGGCTCGGACAACGAGGGTTCGATGAGCCCAAGGGCAACTCATACCGACAAAAAGTCGATAACGCCCCGATTCTGCCGGAAAATTTGAATCACCGATGGTGTCGCGAAATTCGCTGCTTGGACGCACGTAGGAGCCTTCGCGATCGCTGGGGGCAAGACTTGACATCATGGTTTTCCACATGGTTGTCCAAACCCAGTAACCAGTGCGAATAATAAATTTAGGGGGAAGTGATTTTCCCATGGTCGATTATTCCAAATCTCTCTATCTGTGATTTTAGCTGAATGCAACTTTTAAAGCGCGATCGCGCAGATTCTCTTCTGCGGTAAAATTGACCCGTTGGCATCCGTGAGCATTGGATTGTATTGAGGAGTATCGTGTTAAGACAACTAATTATCTTACTGAGTGTTTTACTAGTTTCAGGGTTGGGAATGACGGCATCTGCCAAAGCGAGTGCCAATCCATCTCAGCTTGAGCCCTATCTAGAACAGTTTAAGCAGCGTATCACTGAATATGAATTGGATAATGGGATGAAATTTATCATCCTTCCTGATCATGAGGCACCTGTAATTTCTTTTGTGACTTATGTGGATGTGGGGGCCGTTAATGAAGAGCAAGGCAAAACTGGGGCTGCTCACTTTTTAGAACATTTAGCGTTTAAAGGAACTAAACAAATTGGAACCACTAATTACAAACAAGAAAAAGAAGTTTTAGAGGAATTAGATCAAGTTTTTCAAAAATTACAACAGGCAAAAGAAAATAATAACGAAAACAAAATTGCAAACTTAGAAAAACAATTTAAAGCACTAAAAGCAGAAGCAGCAGATTATGTCAAATCCAATGAATTTGGAGAAATTGTTCAAACGGAAGGAGGGGTAGGGTTAAATGCTGCCACCTCTGCTGATTATACAAGCTATTTTTACAATTTTCCTGCCAATAAGTTGGAACTTTGGATGTCATTAGAATCCGAACGTTTCTTAGAACCGGTGTTTCGAGAATTTTATGAAGAAAGAGATGTCATTTTAGAAGAAAGACGACTCCGTACTGATAATTCCCCAGTAGGAAAAATGATAGAGGAATTAATGGGTACTGCTTTTACTACTCATCCCTATCAGCATCCGGTAATTGGCTATGAACAAGATATTAAAAATCTAACCCGTCAAGATATTCGAGACTTTTTTAATACCTATTATGTGCCTCAAAATTATACCTTTGCCGTGGTGGGAGATGTAGAACCCAAAGACGTTAAAGCGTTAGCCGAAGCGTATTTTGGGCGTTTTCCGGAACAACCTGATCCACCAAAAGTAACGGCAGTGGAACCCCCTCAAACAGAAACGCGGGAAGTTGAGGTAAACTTTCCCACCGAACCTTGGTATTTTGAAAGCTATCATCGTCCTGATTTAAATGATGAGGATCATGTCGTTTATGAGGTGATTGCCCATTTATTGAGTCAAGGGCGTTTATCTCGTTTATATCAATCCTTAGTTGAAGAAAAACAAGTTGCCCTAAAAGCACAAGGAATCAGTAATTTTCCGGGGAATAAATTTCCCAATTTAATGTTATTTTTTGCTTTAACTACTCCTAATCATTCCCTCGAAGATGTTTCCCAGGCCTTACATAAAGAACTTGAAAACTTAAAAACTGAACCGGTTGCAACGGAAGAATTAGAACGGGTAAAAACGCAAATACAAAGTAATTTATTACGGGGTTTAGATTCTAATCGCGGAATGGCAAGACGGTTAGCAGAATATGATGCTAAAACAGGAAGTTGGGAAACTTTATTTAATCAATTAGAAGAAATTAATGCTGTAACAGTGGATGATATTCAACGAGTTTCCCAAAAAACGTTTACTCCAGAAAATCGTACGATTGGGCGACTGTTATCGGAAGATAATTAAATTTAAAGATTATTAACTGACTGAGTTAAGGAAAATTTCTATGAAATATCTTAAATGGTTTGGAATTGTCATTGTTGTCGCTTTATTTGTCATTATTGGCAATAGCGATTTATTTGCTAGTGCTTCGCCAAAAGAACCGAAACACTATAAAGAATTGGAGTTTTCTTCCCCGCCAGAGGTAGAACTTCCTGATTATGAAACCTATGAATTAGATAATGGCTTAACGGTTTATTTGATCGAAGATCGAGAATTACCGTTAGTGAAAGGCACCGCCGTTTTTCGGACAGGTTCCCGTTTTGAACCGTCTGATCAGGTGGGGTTAGCTTCTCTGACAGGAACGCTGATGCGTCAAGGGGGAACCCAACAACATCCCCCTGATGAATTAAATCAGCTATTAGAACAACGGGCTGCTTCCATTGAAACAGGGATTAATACTACCTCCGGGGAAGCCAGTTTTAATTGTTTAACTAAGGATTTGGATACCGTATTAAATTTGTTTGCTGAGGTAATTCAAACCCCTGCCTTTGATCAAGAACAATTCGCGATCGCGAAGAAACAAGCTAAAGGCCAAATTGCCCGTCGTAATGATAATCCCAGTGATATTGTCAGTCGGGAATTTCAACAACTTATTTATGGTGAGGATAGCCCCTATGCCCGTACCCCCGAATATGCCACCCTTGCCAATATTTCCCGAGAAGATGTCATCGGATTTCATGAAAGGTATCTCCGCCCTGAACAAATGTTGTTGGGCATTGTCGGGGATTTTGATAGTGAACAAATGCGCGATCGCGTCGCAGCAGCCTTTGGCGATTGGGAGGTAACGACCCCTCGACCGGACTATGAGGTCCCTTCAGCGGAACAAGCGACCACTGATGGCGTTTATTTAGTAGAACAACCACAATTAAGCCAATCTTATGTCAAGTTTGGTCATCTTGATGGCAAATTAGATAATCCCGATTACCCTGCTTTAAGAGTGATGAATGGTGCTCTGAATGGATTTGGAGGCACGCTTCATCAACAAGTGCGATCGCGCAAAGGGCTTGCTTATTCGGTTTCGGGTCAATGGGATGCCAATTATGATTATCCTGGGGTATTTGTTGCTGGCGGGCAAAGCAGTTCCCCAACTACGGTTCCCTTTATTGAGGCTACTTTCCAACAAATTCAAAATGTTCGCGAACAACCCCTTGCTGATAGTCAATTAGACTATGCCAAAGAATCGATTTTAAATAGCTTTATTTTTAATTTTGAAACCCCTTCTCAAACCCTTTCCCGTCTCATGCGTTACGACTATTATGATTATCCCTCCGATTTTATTTTCCAGTT
>JAHEOB010000116.1 GCA_018610095.1 Halothece sp. MAG | reverse complement strand
GATTGCAGTAGCGTCTCTGCAAGGGCATGTTCTCTGCCACCACTACCAACAATTAAGACATTCACGGTTTGACTCTCCTCAACAGCACAAGTTCAATTTTCTCATGTGTCATAGAAAATGATAAGGTGGCAACGGTTCACTCACTTCCATCGTCCAACTTTGTAAGTCCTTCTCCCATTGCTGCATCTGCTGAGAAAAGCGATGATCATTATCAACCAATAGATAAAACCGTTCTGTTTTTTCTTGGGGTTCGCCATGAATGACATTTGAGTAAGTTTGACGTAGTTGCTGTTGCAAACGATCCAATTCCGCTTGTTGCTGTTGTTTATATTGATTCTGTTGTTGGTACCGTTGTTTTTTCGCTAAAAAATAAGCTTTACCTTTTTGTTGCGTTGGAGTACCATTACTTTCAGAAAACGGAATAGGATTGAGTTTCAAAGTAAATTCCACCTTGCCTGCTAGTTTTTGTAGTGTTTCAGAATATTGCTGGGCGTAGGCATCTAAGTGATTCTCTAAATCTTGTTGATTGCGAAAACAAGTTCCAAATCGTAAAGGTAACAATGTCATTTCATTAAATAGTTCACAGATTACCCAATCATGATGTAAAACCGCCTGCATTAATTGTTGCTCATCTTCTTTAATGTCATTAATGGGAAGTTCTGGCTCGACAACCGCAGAAATGGAATGTTTTTGAATCATATTTAAATCATAGAATAAGCCTTGCGGTAAGGATAAATTGTTATTTGGAGACGCCATAAAACAATAAGTATATAACATAGTGCAAACTTATTTGACCCCTTTAAATTTTACCGTTTCCGAATTTTTAATATAGAAAATTAATGGCTTGAATCGATATATTCTTATAAAATGATTGACCCAATATAATATTTAATCAAATCCCTCAGCGATCAAATCCCTCAGCGTAGGTTATTCAATAATAATTATTATATCACTACAAAAAAGTATTGAAACTAATCAAAAATTGATTTATCTTAAAAAGAAAAATCTATTGACATGAATGAATTTGGCACTTATGATAGAAAATATTAGTAAAAAGGTCAAGCGGTAAATGCTCATTATTGCCAACTATCCGCCACCTTTTTATTAGTAAAACCAACTGAGATTACTAACTGAGGGAATCAATTATGGCTGTTGAAAAAACCAACTCATCCTCCAGTTTAGGCGAAGTCGTGGACCGTATTTTAGATAAAGGGGTCGTTGTCGATCTCTGGGCGCGTGTTTCGCTCGTTGGAATTGAATTGTTGGCAGTAGAAGCTCGGGTAGTCGTAGCTTCTGTTGAAACTTATCTCAAGTATGCAGAAGCAGTAGGCTTAACCACTTCTGCTGCAGTGCCTGCAGAGTAGGTAGCTATTGACCATCCTGGGAAGCTCAAGCCTTCTAACTTGGGCTTCCTACCTTTTCTTAACTCGATTTAGGAGCATTCAGTCATGTCTTTACGGGAACTTTGGCAACAACAAGCCCAACAGCGTCAAAATGAAGTTCGTCAACGTCAAGCAGACATTAAGCAGACTCGTTCTAAGATTCAGCAAGATTTACAGGCGCAACATGAAACGCGGATTCAACAGATGGAACAATTGATTGCTGAATTAGAATCCAACACTGCCACTATGCTGAACCAAATGAATGACCAACGTAAGCAAATGGCAGAACAGTTGAAAAATGACTTAACCCAATTTAAGGAACTACTAGCCCAACATACCGTGAAGGAGTTACAACAACTCACCCAAGCGCGAGGGGAAATGGCAACCCAATTGAGAAATGATTTAAATCAATTCCATCAAGATTTAGAGAGCAATATCGCCAATTGGCGTCAAGCCACTCAACAAGAACAACAACAAATGGCAACTCAACTGCGAACTGATTTAAATAACTTTTATAATACCTTAACTACCCAAATCGAACAACAACTCACGCAGTTACAACAATCCCGTAGCGAGAATGCACAACAGCAACGAAAAACATTAGAAACCTTTCATCGTCAACTTATAGACTATGTATGGGGCAGCAATCCCCCCACTTCCTCTGGAGCAGATGATAATACGCCCTTTGTTGCAGATTCCTAAACACCAGCAACGGCTATGACTACTGTATTAAATGCTCGTCCCAAAGGCTTTGTCAATACCCCAAGCATTGATCGCATTACTCGTCGGGCTTTCCGCTATTTGCAATCAGGATTTTCCATCCATTTGCGTGGCCCGGCAGGAACTGGCAAAACGACCCTTGCCATGCACTTGGCAAACTTAATGAATCGTCCCATTATGCTGTTGTATGGCGATGATGATTTTAGCAGTAGCGACTTAATTGGGAGCAATAAGGGATATACCCGTCGAAAAGTCGTGGATAATTATATTCACAATGTCCTCAAACATGAAGACGAATTACAACAAAAATGGGTGGACTCCCGTTTAACCATGGCGTGTCGAGAGGGGTTTACCCTCGTTTATGACGAGTTTAATCGTTCCCCGCCCGAAGTCAATAACGTTTTATTATCTGCCTTAGAAGAAAAGCTGTTAGTGCTTCCCCCAGATAGTAATCGTTCCGAATATATCCGAGTCAGTCCCCATTTTCGCGCCATTTTTACCTCCAATCCAGAAGAATATTGGGGCGTTCATGGCACTCAAGATGCCTTGCTCGATCGCGTCATTACCATTAATGTTCCCGAACCTGATTTAGAAACTCAACAGAAAATCTTAGTGGAAAAAATCGAACTTAATCCCCAAGATGCAGAATTAGTCGTTAATTTTGTCAATAGTTTTCGCGATCGCGCTGGCATGGAAAATTCTTCAGGATTACGTTCCTGCATCATGATTGGGCAAGTGTGTCATGAACATGAAATTCCCATGGAAACCAGCAATGAGGATTTCCAAGACATTTGTGATGATGTGCTGACCTCTCGTTGCCCCTTATCACGCCAAGAGGCAATGAACTTATTAACCCAATTATTCCAAGAATACCAACGGGATTTAGTGGTGGATGATGATTTAGTTGTCAATGATGAACCCTCTCCTAATAACGTTCCCTCGGTTTTCATGAACAATCAACAATCGTCACAGCAATCTCCTCAACTTCCCCAATGGTTATTAAATCCCAACCTTGGTTCATCCCAAGACAGTTAATATAATTAAGGATGCCGATATGAATCCACCAAAAACTCGTGGTTAACCCTAACAACAATCGACCAACTGCTTCTCAATCGAAAGGAATCACCAATAGTACTCAGTCTTCTAGTCTTGCGGATGTTTTAGAACGGGTATTAGACAAAGGCATTGTCATTGCTGGTGATATTAGCGTTTCTGTGGGATCGACAGAATTATTAAGTATTCGCATTCGCCTGCTGGTTGCCTCAGTGGATAAAGCGAAAGAAATGGGCATTAACTGGTGGGAAAGCGATCCTTACCTCTCTAGCCAAGCGCGTACTTTGCAAGAAGAAAATCAAACCTTGCAACAACGCTTGGAAAGTATGGAAGCAGAAATCCGTCGTCTCAAAGGCGATACGAGTTCTGTTAGTGAATCCCAAAATCAAACCAATCAGGAGGAGGAGCAAACACAATGACCCCACCGCGTACCTTCAAAGATATTACCACACCTCGTGAAATGCCCCAAAACCGATATATTCGATCGCTGCGTCACCTCAGAACCGCTTCTACTTTAAAATCAGCCCCTTATGGTACTCGTGAACCCAAACGTGCCCCAGTTCGCTGTCAACAAAACGTCACCGCTAGCAGTTATCGTCATATTTTTAAAATGAAAGTCGTTCCCAAACGAGTCCGACAACATATTGCCCAAATCAAAAAAACTGGTATTGTAGAAGAAAACTGATGAGTATTGATGAGTTTTGAGAAATCTAAATTTATTTCCTCCGAAAAATACCGTCAAATGCTAGTTCAGGATGGCGAACGTCGCCTTCGTGAATGGCGTACTAAAGACTTACGGGAGCGATCCATGAGTAACAAAAAATTTATTCCCTCTGAAAGATATCGTCAAATGTTAGTTCGGGATGGTGAACGTCGCTATCGCGAATGGCATAGCAACTATTTAAACTATCAAAAAAAGTACCTCAAAGAAGTGAAACACAATTAACGTGCCTGAAGAGGAAACCAATCTCGGTCAAGTTAACTTAAACCCCAGCAGTTCCAATCAAGAAGCTGGACTTGCGCCTTTATTATTAACCGTTACCGAATTACTGCGTCAATTAATGGAAGCCCAAGTGATTCGGCGCATGGACGCAGGGTTACTCACCGATGAAGAACTCGATCGCGCAGGAGATAGTTTACAACGCTTAGAAGAAGAAATTATTCGACTGTGTAACGTCTTTGACATTGATCCCGCAGACCTTAACATTGATTTAGGGGAACTGGGATCATTAATGCCCAAAGAAGAAGGCTATTACCCAGGACAAGAATCCCAAGACCCTTCGATTCTGGAACTGCTCGATCGCCTGCTTTATACAGGAGTTGTGATTAATGGTAACCTAGACCTTGGTATTGCTGAACTGAGCTTGATTCAAGCCCAACTGCACTTAGTATTAACCTCAAAACCGATGAATCATCAGTAAGTTATGACGGAAGGTTTATATCTCTATGGCATTTTTCCCCCACCCGGTCCACCTACCCTTGAAACAAAAGGATTAGATAAACAGCCTATTGATTCCCACACCATTGAAGGGTTTACCTTTCTCTATTCCCAAGCCCAACAATCCCGTTATTTAGCCAGCCGTCGTAACCTTCTGACTCATACCAAAGTCTTAGAGGAAGCCATGGAAAAAGGGGCATGCACCCTCCTTCCGCTACAATTTGGGTTAGTGGTTCCTGATTGGGAAACCGTCGTTAAAGATTTATTACAACATCAAGCAGAAACGCTGCAAGCCTTACTCCAAAAATTAGACGGCAAACGAGAAGTCAGTCTCAAAATTTATTGGGAAACCGATGCCGAATTAAATGCCCTGTTAGAGGAAAATCCCGACTTAAAAGCCCAACGGGATAACTTAGAAGGTAAGAATTTAAGTATGGATGAAGTCATTAAAATTGGGCAAGCCTTAGAACAGGGAATGGAGACCAGAAAACAACATGTAATTTCTAAATTTGAGGAAGCATTATCTCCCTTTGCCTTTGACATTCGGGAAAACGACCTTTTAACCGAAACCATGATTTATAATACAGCATTTCTGATTCGGTGGGATGCTGAACCGGAATTTAGCGAACAAGTGGAAGCCATTGATGAACAATTTGCCCCGCGTTTGAAAATTCGTTACAATAATTTTACCCCTCCATATAATTTTGTGGAGCTAAAAATGAATGAATCAGCCAGTTCTTCATAAACCAATTTCATTAAGTTATATGGAGCGAAATTGCATACGCTAGAAAAATTCCATTACAAATAATAAGTAAACTCATTATTAATCATTAATTAGCCATTATGATATTTAAATTACTTACTTTTCCCGTTACTGGTCCCATTGAAGGTGTAACGTGGCTTGGAGAGCAAATATTAGAACGAGCCAATCAAGAATTAGACGAAAAAGAGAACCTTAATAAACGTTTATTAAATCTTCAATTAGCATTAGATTTAGGAGAAATTTCCGAAGAAGAATACGACAAACAAGAAGAAGAAATTTTATTAGCTATGCAAGCCATGGAAGATGAAGAAAATCAGCAACAAGAGGAAAATCAGGAACAATAAATAGTTAATTTTGGTCATAATTGATATCATTTGTCAAAACCTTATCCGTTAGTGGATTACTATTTCCTTATGTCTAAAAAGGCTTACCAACTAATTCTTGTTCTGGGAATGGGATTAATGATTCCCTTAGTAGGATGTAATAGCGATAATCAACTTACCAAAGAGAGTCAAGTCACTAATAACCAAGTTGCCAATAATAATGGCAATAATAAGAAAATAACAGAGCAAGTTAACAAGCCCACCGTTGAAATTGTTTCCACTGATCAAGCATTTGCAGCCTTAAAAGAAGACGGTTCCGTTGTGACTTGGGGATATGATCGCTATGGAGGGGATCGTAGTGAAGTGGCTGAAAAACTTAGCAGTGGTGTAACAGAAATTTTTGCCAACAGCTTTGCCTTTGCCGCCTTAAAAGAAGATGGTTCAGTGGTGACTTGGGGTGATCCCAATCAGGGAGGTGACAGTAGTGAAGTGGCTGAACAACTCAGTGGCGGCGTCAGCGAAATTTTCTCTAACATGAATGCCTTTGCCGCTTTAAAGGAAGATGGTTCAGTGGTAACTTGGGGAATTGCTCGTGATGGTGGTGATAGCAGTGAAGTGGCTGAACAACTCAGTAGCGGCGTCAAAACCATTACCCCGAATCGTCAAGCCTTTGCAGCACTCAAGGAAGATGGATCAGTTGTTACCTGGGGCGTAGCGGATTTTGGGGGCGATAGCAGTGAGGTCGCTGAACAACTTAGTAGCGGAGTAACTCACATATTTTCTAATGAATTTGCCTTTGCCGCCCTCAAGGAAGATGGCACAGTTATTAGCTGGGGTGATTTTTTAGAAGGAGAAAATCAAATTGAGCTAAATCAGTAAAGGTATTGCTGCTATAAAATAGCGGGAATTAGACAAACCAGCTAGCGCGATCGCGCCTATTAAAAGATAATCTTGTTTTGCAAGATAATTTGTTATTAATATAGCTAAATTCATCTATGCTTCGTCAAAGCCAATTATTGGACAAGGGGATATAGATGCAAGAGTATCTCTAGATTACCCTGCCAACCAATCTGAAACCGACTCTCGTGCCTTGATGGCACAACTGATTGGCTTATTTATCGAAGGTCAGATTTGCCAAAAAACAACGGCTTTATCAGAATTAGGAGAGTTATTAAACGCTAATCATCCGCTTATTCATCAAATGGAAAGGAAATGACGCTATCATTTACGGAGTGCGATGCGACAAAGCTAAGGTTCTCCCATGTGAATGGATGAAACAGTGAGACCAATGCCTCACTGCTATATCATTATTGCTCACAGCAACAATTATTCATCAACCTGACGTCCCAATAACACTGGGCAAGTCGCATGTACTCGGACATAATCTGATAACGATGCTCCCAACAAGCGATCTAAATCTGGTAAACTTTTAGCCACGGTAGGGCGACGGTCAGGAGACCCGAGCATCAATAAATCAACTTTATTCTCCTCAGCCATTTGGCACAGTGTGGGACCGGGTTTTCCGCCTTTGACAATCCCTTTGTAATTAACCCTTTGTTTTTTCGCTTTATCAATTGCTTCTGCAAGCACCGGGATTTGTTCTACTTCTTCCCCCGATAAAACCTCATCTTCTTCCATGGCAGGATCAACTTGCACCAATTGCAATTCACCGGATGGGATATCTTTAAGTAAAAATAACGCTAAATCTAAACAATATTGGGCATCTTTAGATTGATCCACTGCCACCATAATGCGTTTGAGTCGGGTGACATAAATATCATCTTTAACCAGTAACATGGGGCGACTAGATAATTGGAAGACATACTGACTAACCGAATCTTCCAAAATTGACTCTAAACGTTTCATGCCCCGTGATCCCATGATGATTAAATCGGTTTCAATTTCATCAGCAACCTCACAAACGGTCGTTTTGGGATCACCCTGACGTAACATAGTAGAAACCTGAGTGGGATCAAGGTGCATCCGTTGGATTGCATCAGCAATCACTCGCCCCCCCTCTTGCCATTTTTCTGTCATTGCTTCGCTGGTCACTTGTGAGGGAACAACATGCAAAATAGTGATGGCAGCATTCTTAAGGGATGGTAAATCCAGTAAATACTGCAACATCTCTTCGGAGTGACCAGTGCCCGAGTCAGCAAGTAAAATTTTATTAATCATTTCTTGATTTCCCCTCCCAATTTTGTTATTGCCAAGCGCGAATTTAGGCAATCTTTAGAGTCTCTCTATCCTAGAAATACCATTAATTAGGGTGATTTACGGTTATCTGCGTAACGAATCGTTATATCGGATTTTGACTCAACCATTGCCGTTGTTAATACTGCATATTAAAGGATTTTATGTCAAATCCTGCCAGTGGCAATTGCGGTTTGCTTAATATTTTGTTACAAAAGAAGGGAAAAGTTTTGATGCGCCTTGTGGGCTAATCCTAAAGGGGAAGTAGTAACTTCTGTGCATGGTTTGTTTTAACGGAGGTTTTCATGATTGGTGGCTTAGCCGGTTTCCAAAACAACAGTAGTGATTGGGGAGAGAAGCTCCTTAATCGAGTTGCCACGAATACTCTTCGCCACCTTTTTAGCAAATGCGAGGATTTACAAGTTGAAGTACACTGTCATCCCTCTAGTAAGTTACTCCAAGGGAGTATTGATAGCTTCAATATGAGTGGGAAAGGGTTAGTGATTCGCAAGGTGTTTCGCACGGAACAGATGTGGTTTGAAACGGATGCTGTCAATATTGATTTTAGTTCTGCCTTAAAGGGATCACTTTCTCTAAAACAGCCCACACAGGCGATCGCGCAAGTGACACTTCTCGAAGAAGATGTTAACACCGCCTTTACGGCGCAGTTAGTGAGAAAACATTTAGAAAATATCACTGATTCTAATTTAACAAAGCTTTCTGATGGCGAACCGGTTTCCTTTACTGAGATTAACTTAACGCTATTGCCTCAAAATCAAATCCAATTAGACGCCAATGCCAATCTCGGGAGTCAAGGAAAGATTCCCGTGAGTTTCACTTGTACCTTAGGGTTGCAACGGCGACGGCGACTCCTATTTCAAGATATTCAATTTCAACGGAATAACGTTCCCGCGGAATTTCATGAAACCAGTGAACAATTAACCCAAGTTCTCGGTGACATTTTAAATAATATGGTTGATTTGGATCACTTCAATCTAGATGGGGTCAAAATGCGGATTAACCGCCTACAAACGCAAGGAAAAACCCTTGTTTTTTCCGGCTACGCCCAAATTAATCACGTTCCTCGAACTGGCTAATCAATCGGGATGGCAGGATTTGAACCTACGACATCCTGCTCCCAAAGCAGGCGCGCTACCAAGCTGCGCTACATCCCGATGCTTCCTCTAGGATTATAACGTTGATGCAAAATAATTGGGAAGGGGTTAATCGGGATACCAAAACATCCCTTTAATGCCTTCGGGATCGCTAACAAACCCCAGACGATGATAAAAATCGACCACATCGGCATCGGCAAATAGGGTAATATTGCTAATATCTTCTTTCCGTAAGCGTTTAATCATATAGTTCATGAGAGCTTTTCCAAGCCCTTTACCTTGGCATTTCGGATGAACCACCACATCCCAAATTGTGGCATTAAAGGCATGATCAGACGTCGCCCGTGCAAAGCCAATTAAGCGTCTGTGAGCCCCTTGTTCTTCCCACATGGAGACCACTAAAAAACTATGCTGCATTGCTTTGCGAACTTTTCGCAAGGGACGACGAGACCAGCCCACCGCGTCACACAACTCTTCCAGTTCATAGAGATCAATGGAGCGGGTGGTACTGAAAAAAATTCTCGTATCTTGTTGCGTTTTCCCCGTGGTTAGCAACGTCTCTTCCTCTGCTGGAGTGGTGGATGACGGCGCGATCGCGTTTGAGCCATTAAATAAACTTTTCCAAAATGCCATGCAGTTTGCGAGTCGCTGATTAAGTTTCAGTAAAGGTAACTAAATAAAATGAGCAGTTAACAGGCTAATTGCTCAAATCCTATGCTCCAAAATTATAACATATCCGTATTCACAAGCGATTGACCACTGGGGTTAGGACTTTCTCCCCAACAGATTTCTTGATCAACCTTTGCTTCCTAATTTACTTTGTAGTTCTTCGGAATTTGGTCGCTCTCAGCATTACCAATTAAAGGATATATGATAAATTACCCTAACATATAGCTTGATATTCTAAATTCGCTATCCTCCCCAATCCGATATGCTGAAATTGGGGGTTTCTCGCTCACCTCTGTTAAAACAGTTGTTCTTACCGAGTCATATTCATGTTAGATACCTCATCTTCTCTATGTTGGCAACAACATCCCCTTATTCAAGCCTTAGCCAATACGATTGAGTCCACTTGGCAAAAACAGTTGACCTTATCGCCTTATGAACTTCCCGAGGATTTGGGATATGTTGAAGGACGCTTAGAAGGGGATAAACTGACCATTGAAAATCACTGTTACCAGAGTCCTGTTTTTCGGAAACTGCATTTAGAATTAGCCCAACTGGGAAATAACTTAGATATTCTCCACTGTGTCATGTTCCCTCGATCCATGTATCATTTGCCCATCTTTGGGTGTGATTTAGTAGGCGGACGGGGACAAATTAGTGCCGCGATCGCGGATTTATCGCCAGTCAGTGCTGATGGCCGTTTACCTGAGGCTTATTATCAACGTCTTTCCCAATTGCCCACCGTCAGTTTTTCACAACCCCGAGAGTTACCTGCCTGGGGAGATATTTTTTCCCAATTTTGTTTGTTTATCCGTCCCAGTAATTCTCAAGAAGAAGAAGAGTTTTTGAGTCGCGTGCAAGCCTTTTTAGAGCTTAATTGTGAGCAAAGTCACTTCTGTGATCCAGTCTCAAATGAACAGCAAGAGATTTATTTAGCCGGACAGCAACACTATTGTCAGCAACAACAACAAAATGATAAAACCCGTCGAGTGTTAGAAAAAGCTTTTGGGCAACAGTGGGCAGAGCGTTACATGACAACGGTTTTATTTGATGTGGTCTCTGCGCCAACTTAACTTTGCTGGTAACGCAATTAATTTGCAATTGCCAAAAAAAAATGCCGAATCGGATGTTAGCAGTGAACACGAGTTATGCAACAATAGTAAAGCTGTAGGTGGGATTCGTTTAAGTTGGGCGATCCCTTTTTAAAACATCAATATTCAAGCAAGATAGTTAAGTAGAGTTCTATGAAACCTGGCGATCGCGTTCGCGTTAACCAATCGGTTGTAGTTTATCACCATCCTAAACATCGGCAACAACCTTTTGATCTCAAAGGAATGGAAGGCACAATTCAAGAAATTATTACCGAATGGAAAGGTCGGCCCATTAGTGCCAATCTCCCCGTCAAAGTTAAATTTGAGAAAAAATTCGTCGCTCACCTTAAGGAAGAGGAAGTGGATGTGATTGAAGAAAGTTGATGGGGTCTGCTATGTTAATTAGTGCAATCAATTAGCAACAATAACCTCGACTGTGGCGAAAGTCTCAAAAATTTTAATCTATCCGATTAAATCTCTTGATGGGTTCCTGCGCGATCGCGCAACTGTCATTCCTCCAGGGACATTAAAACAAGCTACCCTTCCCCAATGGGCTGCCACAAAGCGATTTAATCATTATTACCGTCTCAGTATCAATACTCGCATTCCTGCCTCACAAATCGTTGAACCTCTCCCATCAATTCAAAGAATCTGATGGGAGATTCTCGCGTCATCAGGTAGTTCTAGACAAGACCTCAGCCTCATCCCCGAAACCATTGCCCTCAGCGAGCTTTCTTCCCGTCGTTCTG
>JAHEOB010000115.1 GCA_018610095.1 Halothece sp. MAG | reverse complement strand
TTTAATGGAACTGTTTTTTAGGAAGTGGTTAACCTCTGATAAACGAGCATTTGTAATGATATTTATTTTTGCCTTTGCTTTTACCAGCTTTATTACGTGGATTCATATTTTTACACGGGTATTAGTGCTACTAGCAGCAGCAACGTTATTTCGTTTAGATTTACAACGGGCAAAGTTCAAACGCTGGCAGTCGTTAACATTGTTATTATTAACCTGTCTCACTAGCTATACTGCCGGAGTAATCAGTCATATCATATGGACAAATTATGGCATTAGCTAATTTTATTTAATTGTCCCTAAATACTTTTGCAAATAAGGGGAGAAGACTTCGTAAATCAAGGTTAAGGGCTCACCATTGTGCCAAAATAAATAATGTCGTCCCCAGAAAGGGCCACTTTGTTGAAAGGCAGTTTCTAGTTCCGGGGAGTTGCCATAGTAAATTCCTTGGATATCTCGATAGAGTTCGGTGTGGAGACGAGAAAGGTTATCCCAAATGGGAAGAGAACGATTTTGCAAATAATCATCTACTTGCTGGGCATCCCACCACGATACGGCATAGGCTAACCGTTGCCCAGAAGCGGTGCGTAACCAAACTTGACGGCGGAGGCGAGGAGTGGGAACAGCAGTAATGTCATGGGGGGCGCGATCGCGCTGATCCCCGATCGCTGACATATCAATGACATCTACCTCAATGGGTTCTCTCGTTAACAGTCGCAGGTGACGGGTAGGAGAACCATCTCCTAACAATAAAATTTGCCAAGCTGGGGCAAGTTGTTCGTGAGGCAGCCCGATTTTTACTACCTCTTCTCCCCCTTGCCAAATTGGCTGTAGGGCATACCAGTTCGTTTCTAATATGGGAGTCGGTTGCCAATCCAAAATCAGAGGTTTAATAATTTAAAAAACTTAATACCTATCTTATTTCTATAATAACGACTCTCTTATGCTCTTAACTGCTTGTTTGTTGTTTTAAAAAAAAATGCGGATGGCGAGACTCGAACTCGCAAGGCGTAAAGCCACACGCCCCTCAAGCGTGCGTGTCTACCAGTTCCACCACATCCGCAAGAACGTGATTGTTAGATACCTTTAATAAAGTAACATATTAATCCTTGGATTAGAAAGGGCAAATCCGCAAACTTTCTTTACCTCCATTCTTACTGTGTGTCTCCCTTTTCCGATATGCTAGTAAACGATGATCGTTTAAAAACTGTTTTAGGAGTCATTGTGGTATGATTGGCATTATCAAAAAATTATTTAATCGCGAAAATAATTATTACATAGAATTAGACGAAAATGAGTCTCCAGCCAAAAATAGTCAGGGGACTCAACAGTCACAAACCCAAACGCAACAACAGCAAACTCAACAACAAACCCAACCATCTGCTAAAACTGAGCAAGCAACCCCGCAAAAACCCTCTCAATCCACGCAGCCTTCTACTCAACCTTCTACGGTTCAGTCTTCGGCAGAAGCGGTTCAAGCCCAAAATAATGGTCAAGTTCAAACCACTCAAACCTTTGCTCCCGAGAATCTCACGCCAAAAGCAACCACTCCTCGCCGTCGTCCTGGGAAAAATATGAACGAATTTATGGAATTAGCCCGTCAGGTTAACATTCCTCGCACTCAATAACATTTTAAGTTAGAGGGGAAGAAGAACGGAATTATCGTAACGCTTAATCTTCTTCCTCCTCCTATCCCTTAAATATTATTCAGTTTTTCAAATTTCACCTTTAAGCCATCTTTCGGACGTGGCACTGGCACCATTTCTAAATCTAAATCTTGTTCAGGAAGTAATTCCCATTGATACTGACGGACTAATTTCGCTGCAAATATCTTCATTTCCAAACGAGCAAACTCTTTTCCTAAACACTCTCGCATTCCTCCGCCAAAGGGAACATAATTGTAAGTTTTTGCAGGATTATTCGGTTTGTCTGGATTAAAGCGGTCTGGATCGTAAGTTTCAGGATTGGGATAAACGCTTTCTTGTTGATGAGTTTGATTAATTTGATAACTAAGTGTCCACCCTTTGGGAATTAAATATCCACCGAATTCACAATCTTGTATGACTTTTCTAAAAACACCACCAACAGGTGGAATTAAGCGCAAAACTTCTTTTAGAACTTGTTCTAAGTAAGTCATTTTTTGTAAGGTTTCTAAACTAAGGGATTGAATTTCTGAAAACTGTTGTTGTTCTTCTCTAACTTTCTGCAAAATATCTGGACGTTGTGCCATTAATAGACAAAAAGAAGTTAAGCTGGAAGTTAATGTTTCGTGCCCTGCAAACAAAAGTTGTAAGATTTGATCTTTTAATTCTTCAATGGTTAATCGGTTTCCCTGTTCATCTTCTGCTTGAATCAAAAGCCCTAAAGCATCATTGCCAGGATTACTTTGTTGCTGACGGTTTTGAATTAGTGATTCTAATTGTTCTAATAACTGTTGACGACTATTTAAAGCACGACCAAAATTTGTCCAAGGCAATGAAATTGGAATCGTAAATAAGCCTTTTACCCAAGTTTCAAATAGTTCTCTTAATTGGCTTTGTGAACCATTTGCCATGCCAACTAATAGCTGAGCAGCAATATCAAATGTATAGTCTCGAATCTGGGGATACCAAGTAAAGGTATGTTGATTTTCCCAACTTTGAAAATACTGCTGAGTAATCGCTTCCATGGTTGGAATATAACTCGCTAAAGCACGGGAGCTAAATGCTTTTGCTAAAATTTTACGTCTTTGCTTATGTTCCTCTCCAGTTTGAATAGATAGTGAACGAGAACCTAATAAAATTTCGGTACTACGGGGCCAATGGCTTATAAAATACTTATTTTCATTTTCTAAAACAAAACGATTAGCTTCTTCTCCCTTTAGAAAAATGGTTGGTTGACCAAATAAATTTGTTTTAAATATCGGACCATAAGTTTCATATCGCTTTCTTGCAAAGTCCTGATCGTTTAAAAACTGTATCGTTTCTCCAATAAAAGGTAAACCAAATTGACCTGGTGGTACTGAAAGCTTAGATTGGGTTTGTGCTGTCATAATCAATCTAATTTCATAACGCTTTTATTAAATAGGATAACAATTAAAGATGCTTAGTGTTTTGTTGATAATAAAGTCCCCAATTATGCATTTCTTCTAGTAAGGGTTTTAATGTTTCACCTAACGAAGTTAAAGAATATTCAACCTTGGGAGGGATAACTGGATAAACTTGACGAGCTATAATTCCATCTTTTTCCATTTCTCGAAGTTGTTGCGTTAGCATTTTCTGAGTAATTCCTGGTAAGGATCGTTGTAGTTCGTTAAATCGTTTAATGCCAACAAAAAGTTCTCTTAAGATTAAAACTTTCCAACGTCCACCGATAATTTTGAGGGTGGTTTCCACAGGACAACTCACTTGTTTTTTATGATCTGCTGGATTAACCATAGTATCTTTGAGGTAACTAACTTACTTTAGGGTGCATACTTCCCAAATTAGTTAGATTTTGTCTAAAGTGCAAATAGAAGATAAAGGATTGAAATTGACGGAAGGAGTTTAATTCATGATTACTATTCGTAAAGCTAATGAACGTGGGCATGCTAATCGCGGTTGGTTAGATAGCTATCATACCTTTTCGTTTGCTGATTATTATGATCCCAATTATTTAGGTTTTCGTAGTTTACGAGTAATGAATGAAGATCGCATTCAACTTAATTCAGGGTTTCCCACTCATGGGCATACTGATATGGAAATTA
>JAHEOB010000114.1 GCA_018610095.1 Halothece sp. MAG | reverse complement strand
GAACTAAAATTAGATTGTGCTTGGCATTACCAGCGTAATAGCGGAACTTTTCCAAACTATAAGCGCGATGCGCCCAGAGGGCGCGGTACCCTTTGGGAACATCGCGCAAGCTGCTGAAGAAAATCAGTTAACAGGGACACCGCCTTGGGAGTTTCGGAAGGGAAATTGAAAGGGAAGCGCGATCGCTAATTTTCTCACCCTGAATACAAAATAATAGTTAGAGTTGTAGAATTAATAAACACTAGTGTTAGTTAAGACACTAGTGAAAGAAATTTGACATTCATTAGAAACTTAGTAATATAATAAGGAGTAGCCAAAAGGGATTGGCTACTCCGAAGCAAAAAAAAATTACTAGAGTTTTCTAGTTAGGTGTAGAGCGATAGTGCTCAGGCACTTTGACAACCTTGCCATTTTGGCGACGGGTATGTGCAGGGACATGCACTTTTTTATTACCCTTATTGGTTTGTGCCATCGGACAACACCTCCTTAGGAGTCAGATTTACGAGCCTTTCAGTTGCTCGTAGGATCCCTATATTTTATCTTACCAGTTTTAAATGATTTGTGATGGAGAATCAACCGTAGTAAGCTATACGGTTTACCCAAATTATCAATTGTAGATCACTTTTAAGTGCTAAGATGGGCTTTTAGCTTAATAGCCCCTAAATAATAATACAAGCATCGGAATTAATCTTATTGAAAAAGACCGTTATGGTATAACGGTTGCATTATCGGCGTTACAGCGGAATTGTCTGAATCAAGGCGCAATTGACGGGGATGCCGCCAGAGGGAGCTTCGTAAGGGAAATTGAGGGACGCATTTTTATTGTAGCTGTTGGAAAAGATCATTATCGCAAGCTGGATCTTATATTTTTAATTTGCTACTACTAATTAAAGCTGAGTTTCTAAATCAATTTTTTCAATGTAGGCTTCATTATTTTTTTTTCTTTAACTTTGTCTATTGATGTTGTCTAACGTATAATCTTCCAATCGATTTTCCCTGAACCATTTGTTGATTTCTTTAACTATTTCTAATAATGGCTTATAATCTATATATTTTTGTCTTTGATTAGTTCTATTTTCCAAAACGACTTTATGTATATTTTCTACTGATTTCCTTATATTTTTTGGCAGTATAGGATCACTCTTATATATATCTAAATTATAATTATACAATCTATCAAAATCTATTGTTTTCCCTTCATCTTTGGCACTAACCTTAACCACTTTAATGTTATCAATTTCATTACTTTCATAAATATCAAAGATTGATAAGTTGTCTTGTTTCTCTATAATAAGTATTATTTTTCTCAACTCTTCTATTAAGCCAACTACTTTATTAAATTGTTGTTCGCTAGCTTTATTTTGAAGTGTTGTAGTTACTCTAAATGTAAAGTAAGCTATTATAAAAGTACCTATAGCTGATAATGTTCCTGTTATATTAATTTCACTTTGATGCTCATTTATTGATACTTCCCAAATAGAGAGAGTTGCACTTATAGATATTATTATAAGTATAAACAATGTGTGTTGAATAGAATTTGGGATTTGTCTTATTCTATTTATTATTTGGTTCATTCTTTACTACCCAAGTTATTTCTGCAAATTGTTGTTTAACGACTTATTTAACGATTGAAATAGCGTGATCGCGCCCATGACAAATTAATTAAAACTCGAAGGCTTGATTCTCCAATCGCTTAATTTCTTCTAACTCCTCATCGGTCGCATTTGCTTTAGCACTATCAATGATATTTTGAACAATGCCTTTCGTAACGGGATGATTTGGGTGCTTTTCTAGAAGCGCGATCGCGCTCTTAACAGATTCAATTGGGTTTAATTCCTGCTGGTCTTGTTGATCCTCACTGGCAGCGATCGCGTTTTGTTCTTGCTGGTTATCTTCACTAGCCGTTAGTTGATGGTTTGAGGTAGTTTCCCGACTTTGTTCGATCGCTGCTTGTTCTTGTTCTTTTGCCTCGTTCAAGGCAACAGAGGCTTTCTTGGCTTCACTCACTGGGACATCAGCAGGTAATTTCATCCATGCAGGAGTCCAATATGGTAAGCCCTTTGCTTTTGCATGCTGTTTATCTTCGTATTCCTTGACCAATAACCGCTTAAAGTCTCGCCATAATTCCAGGGCTAACTGTGGCTCAATTTTGAGTTTATAAAGGACATGAGACTTCGTTGCATAATCGGTTAAATCGGGATGATATTTCAATCTGGGAACACACCACTGCACAAATTCGGGATAAATATCTCCCACCTGATAACCGAAATCAAGCAATTCCTCATCTTCTGGCTTAATCTGCCATTCTTTTAACTCTGTTTCCTGCGGTTGATGCTGTTGTTTGGGTGAGCTTTGAGGCTGATGAGGTTGTTCTTTCTGCGGTGGTTTTTGAGGCTGTGAAGGTGGGTCAGATTTGGTTGAGGGTAGATCACACTCACCAGTATCTAACCATTGCTGATAAAGGCGTTTTGAACTTTCACTGCCCTTTTTCAGATTGGTAACGACGGTTTGGGCATAAGCAAGTGGATCATCAATTTTGTCACAATTACTCAGTTTCTCAATTAAATAGCTGTGGAAGTGCGGAATAAATTGCCTTTTTTCAGCATTTGATTCATCAATACATTCTTTAATTCCTTGTTGTGATGGAGTTTGATCGTTTGATATAGACTCATCATTTTCGTTTTGCTTAGATTCATTGAATTTATTTATAAATTGACCTTTCTCTCTCTCCTGTTTTCTTTGATCTGTTTTCTCTGTATATAGATCAGAGATCGCTGACGATCCTTGGAAAGATCGATGGCGATCCTTGGAGCGATCATGGGAATCAAAGACTAATTCAAATATCTTTTCCCAATTGATGGCATAGTGATTAGTTTGAACAAAATTATGTGATTGCAGTCGCTTAACGAATAACAGACCCTGATCTCTTAACCACCACACCAACCGCTTAGCTTGACCAAGACTGATCCAATCTAATTCCCTTGAGATGATCTGCTCATAGGTGTTATATATCCATCTGCGCCCTTGGTATTCAACGCCATAACCAAGGTCGATAAAGTGTTGAATGCGGTTGATTAAGACTGCTGCATTGATTCCGAAGTGCTTGGCGATGATATGATTGAATAAACGATCATTGTTAAGATGTTTCATCGTTACTTTGTCGTCTGACTTCATCAAAAATTGTAATTCTTAAGAATGCAATGAAAAAGCCCTTGCTTAAGCAAGGGTTAATTTATTTGGGAGGAAGAGACAGTTGTCCCTAATTTTTGAGATGATTAATGTTCAGACTGACCCTAGTACAACTGATACTAGGGAAACGATTGTCGAGACAGTAGCTCAATCAAGCTCGTCTGAGCCAGAAAATTTGGATACCAGTTCTGAATCAAGTGACTCAACTCCATGGTGGTTGATTTTTCTTATAGTTGCTTTTTTTGTCTTTAGTGCGATTGACGCTTTAAAGAAACGAAAGAAACATAGAAATAGTGATCATTCTGGTGGTGCACCTGATGAAAGCATTGGAGATGATGGTGGAGATGATGGTGGAGACGACGGTGGCTGTTGATGGTGGTGTTGCTTCTTAACTTATGTATTAACTTCACTTTTTTGCCCAGAGTGGTTAATAGAATCTGCAAATCTAGGTTTCCTTGCCAAAGTAGAGTTTCAACTTGCTTTAGAATGCAACAGGTCTATTTATGGATATAGAAGTAAGCTATGACAATAATCAGCTACTTATAAAGAAGAAAAGGAAATTAGATTCAAAAGGGATATTTTTAACAATATTTACAATTACTTGGAGTAGTTTATTATTTCCGTATTTTTTTTACTTAATATTTAACTTTAGTATATACAAATTACCCAAAATTGCGATGATTTTTTTCTTGCTTATAGTTGGTGTTGTATTGATTTATGAAACGATAAAGCTTTGGTTAAGTGAAATTAAAATTATTGCAAATAATGACAAACTTATTATTTATCATAAGAATATTTATCGTATTTATCCAAAAACTATTAAAGTCGCTAATTTAGAAAATTTATATTCAATTGAAGAATTAATAAGTTTTTACTCAGCAGAAAAACCAATTATATCGTATAAAAAATATCAAAAAAGTGGACTCCAACTTTATGCAAAAACGAAAACTGGTTATTATAAAAGCTTAATGTCATTTCCTAATCGTAGAGAGCTTTATTTTGTTTTGAGAAAATTAAAAAATTATTTTGCTCTCGAAGACTAGGTTCTGTTGACACAGAAAGGCACAATCAAAATCTGCTAGGTATATCCCTCTTTTGTCACTCTCCAAACACAAAAATCACTGGGATTTTCCAAAACTCTCTCTAATAGCGGGATGTAGCGAAGCGACATCGCCCAAAGGGCGCATCGCGCTAGTAATTTTTAGTATTAAATATGTCCCATTCGCCAAATTTTTAAATCCAGTGTTCATAACCCTTACAGCAATAGGTTCACGGACAGTGACAGAAGCGGGATAATTTTTTTGCAGTTCACATTAATTAAT
>JAHEOB010000113.1 GCA_018610095.1 Halothece sp. MAG | reverse complement strand
TTTAATTGCTTCACTTGTTTAGATGTTGCCTTCTGTGAAGAATAAAGTGTTGTTGATATTTTTCATCACTTATCTAATGGCATTGGGGGGATTTACGCACGTCATTGTCGGTTCTTCTGAAGCGGCTTACTGGTTGTATAAAAATAACCTCAGTTTTTCAGACTACTTTTTTACATTCTTATTCCCAACTACTTTCGGTAATATCCTCGGCGGTACGGGGGTTTTTACTCTGTTGATTTATGGACAAGTTAATGAGGAATTAGGTGGGGAGTGAGACTGGCAACCTTTGCATTCTATTGATAACTGATCGTGGCCATCTAGAAGAATTGACAACTAAGGAATAACCAGTTTATCTCAGAATATCCTGTGTCAATCTATGGTCGCTAATGGATATCATCGTGTTTCAACAGTTATGTTATGGGGTTCTTTCATGTTTGAATACCGCTATACTTTTTATCTAAAAGAAAATACGAACGATGAATATATTTGTGCTTATTTTTTGGATATTCAATCTGCAATTTTAAGCAAGTCGCACATGGGTTAGAGTTTGTTCCTTTAGAGAAAAATAAGTTTGATTTATATCCCTGTATGTTACGCGTTGTCGCTGATGGAGATATTCATCACCTAGACCGTCTTATCGTTGAATCGATGATTAGTGCAGATGATTCGATTGCCTTGTCTGAATTGTTTAATGAAATAAAAGGACTATTGCTGGTTGAAGCTTGGGATTTTTAACCTTTTTGTCTAAGTCATTCTCGAAGAGAACACATTCTGGTTTATCTGATTATCGGTCTCCAAAAAGCTTAATGATACTGATGTTAATGGTAATTTTCTATCTGTATGAAAACGATTATTTCGATGACCTTGGTTTTTATGATTTTTTGACTTGCATATTACAATTAACGTTATTAAGTACCTAAACTCAAGTGAACAAGATAAGATAATCATAAAAGATAAACGTTATAATTGATGACCACATAAGCTAGTCAACAATAGAAAAATTTAGATGGAGGCGTCAATGGAGCATCAGATAAAGGGAAGCTGGCATATATTAAAAGAAAAAATTATTGAAAAATGGGGTAAATTAACCAATGATGACGTCAATATGATTGACGGTAAAAGGGAGCTACTTATTGGTGTGTTGCAGAAAAAATACGATTATTTGTATGAACAAGCCGAGGGTGAAGTCAAAAAATGGGAAGCTCAAAATCCATATCTATGGAAATAAGCTAGCCTAGATCCCGTTATATAGAAGGGGGTTAGTTGCTTCAACCATAGTCGTCCGGTAAATAAAAGTAGAGATAGGATTATTTCGCGTCATAAAATTTAGAGAGAAATGCTTCTCTACTTTTATTAAATGGTGGATGGGGGGGGGCTGCGCTGAAATAAAACAATACACTCATAAAGTATAATCTGACCTTAAGATGGTTTTACTTGACAGAGCGGCTATTTATCAACCACTATGAATTTTAATGTTACAGCCTAAATAATCGAGGATGAGATTACTCATTCATAACGAATTCAGATGATATGGAGTTGACAGCTGATGTCCCTTGAACAGAAATCTTTCCTACTTAATATAAAAGACAGTAGTCGTATTTTTGTTATGTTACTGTTTACTGTTTTTTTTGTTTATCTCTCACATTACTACTTTAGTGCGATAATTTGGAGCATCGTCTTTGGGATTTCTGTTTATCCCATTTATCAAATGATCGCAGAAAAAATAAAAAAACCAAAGCTAGCAATAGTGATCACAATGTTACTCTTTTTCTTTTTATTACTCGTTCCCTTAATGTTCTTTATTTCGTATCTCGCTGAAAATATCACCGACTTTTATCCACATGTTAATATACTATCTTTTAAAAGCCATTTTATAGACACAATAACTGAATATTTACCTCCGTTCATTAATATCGAGATTTTTTCATCATGGGAACAAACTGTTTCATCAGAGTTACTTAATGTATCTCAATATCTTGTTAGAAATCTTTCATTAGCCACAAAAGGTTTTTTTACTTTTTTCTTACAATTGTCACTTGCTGTTTATTTTTTATATTTCATGTTACGAGATAATATCAAAATCAAGAATAGCCTACTAAATGCGCTACCTTTATCGAAAGAGGTAACGCTTTTATTATTTGAACGAATTATTTCGGTTTCTCGATCTGTCATAAACGGAACCTTTGTCATCGCGATTGTGCAAGGTTTACTCGGCGGACTGGCTTTTTTTCTTTTTGATTTTAATCATGCGTTGATATGGGGAGTTTTGATTGCTTTATCTTCATTATTACCGTCTATTGGCTCCACTATTATCTGGCTACCTGTAGCGATTTATTTGTTGTTTAATGGGCTCGTATTTTATGCTATTGGTTTTAGTGTCTATTTTATGATTATTGTAGGCTTGATTGATAATTTATTGAGACCGATATTGGTTGGGCGTGGAACCGCCATTCCTGACTATTTGATACTGATTTCGACCCTTGGTGGGCTCCAGGTATGGGGGATCAATGGGCTGATTTTAGGCCCTTTAATTACCGCGTGGTTTATTGCGCTATGGCAGATTCAAATAGAAAAAAATATAACTGAAAAATCAAATAATTAATTGAAAATAGTGGCCTAATATGATACATATGGTATAACTCAATATCTATCATGCCTCATTTTTTATTATGGAGCAAAAATGCAATCCTTTTTGTCCTTTGCACTTATTTCTGAGAAATTGAATCACTGGCAACAAGGTCTACTTTATCAGACCCCGAATATTGTATCAGCGTGCCTGTTGTTGATCTTTTTTTATATCGTATCAAAAGGTATAAAATGGTTCGTTCATATGGCATTAACAAAACGTCAGCGACCAGCCTTAGCGGATGTTATTAGCATCTTTATATTCTGGCTAATCATGCTTATTGGCTCTCTGGTTGCGATAACACTGATATTTCCTTCTGTTCAACCCGTTGATATGTTATCTACCCTTGGTATTGGTTCGGTGGCGTTTGGTTTTGCATTCAAAGACATCTTACAAAATTTGTTGTCAGGGATCTTGGTATTACTGCACCAGCCCTTTAAAATCGGCGATACTATACGGATTAATGGATTTGAGGGGGTTGTTGAAGATATAGCCACTCGAGCGACTTATTTACTGGCTGAAAATGGTGACATTATTGTTATTCCTAACGCGATTATTTATACGGGGACATTGGTAGTTAAAGATAAACGAACAACTTAATAACAGCTGAGTGATTCAGTTTGGTCACATTAAGCTGACATTAGCTAAGATATTGCCTTTAACGGGCTTGTTGCAAAACTTACTTTTTATCAAAATTTTCGAATTATATACACAATATATTGTGTTTTTATTTAGAAAAGTTACCAATTAGGGTAATGAAATTATCATTCAATGAATTTTTGCAACAAGCCCGTTCTGAGTGACACAGAGCACTCAAAATTGATAAGAAACACCGAGTGCAGGCCCTTCAGTGTTCACATTTATTTTTATTTTGTTTGATTCCATCTTTAAATACTGGCGACGATAACCAATAGATAATATCCACGCTGGATTTATTTTATAGCTCATGGCTTGATACCATTGCAGACTCGTTTGGTCTAAGGACAAATCACTATCGTATCCGCCCCATGATCCCACGGGGTGACACTACTAATGTTTGAAGTTCGAAGGCAGGAGTGCATCGATATCAGGTTCAGCTTTCAGTGGCCGTCGTGCAGCTATTGCTGCCAGCCTGTTACTGCGCAATAGTTTCGAGTATGTTAATATTTATCTTGGTTCTTTTTCAGCCTGGTTGAATCGTGGATTAAACCAAAAGGAACATAGTTGTGAGGAATAACAGATGTCATTGTCAAAAACTGATCTGAAACAACCACCCTGGCAGAACAATGCAGAGGGCAAGATTCGGCGTGTCGGTGTTGAACTTGAGATGAGCGGGCTTGATCTTGATACGCTTGCTAGGCTGGTAGCTCGTTTTTTTAAGCTGGAAGTAAGCTCAGACGGACGATATGAACGAAAGTTGCAGGGAGATCCGGCGGGTGACTGGGTGGTTGAGCTTGATTATGCTTTGCTGAAAAAGCTCGGCCGTGAAGAGCTCAAAAACGAGACAGCGGCTGATAAAATGAATCAGTCAGCTGAAGATATGCTTGCCTGGGCTGCAGAGGCGCTAGTGCCTTTAGAAATAATAGGTCCACCATTACCATTGGATCGGCTGGGTGAGATTGAAGCATTGATCGTTTATTTACGTGATGCAGGTGCGAAAGGTTCGGCAGATAGCTTGGTTAACGCCTTTGGTATGCAGTTTAATCCAGAATTGGCCAGTCATGAGGCAAAGCATATCACTGCATGTTTGAAAGCGTTTATTTGTTTGTATGACTGGCTTTTTAAGCGTGCAGATATAGATATGACAAGACGAATAACCAGCTATGTTGACCCATATCCAGATGTTTATGTAAAAAAAGTTATTGCTGCTAATTACTGGCCAGATTTAACGACGCTGATTGATGATTATTTAAAGGATAATCCTACCCGAAACCGTGCGCTTGATATGTTGCCATTATTTAAATTTCTTGATGAGCAACGCGTTATCAGTAAAACCGATGACACGCTAATTAAAGCTCGGCCAACTTTTCATTATCGTTTACCTGACTGTCAAATTGACTCAGATGACTGGGGGCTTTATGTAGCATGGAACGACTGGGTTGAGGTGGAACGTCTCGCCGCTGATGAAGACCGTTTACAAGCATGTTGTGAAGCCTATGAAACGCATTTAAACAGCCTGCTTAAACGTGTTTTTAGTACCTGGTCAGAAGAGGTGGAGGCTAATTGGCTAAATCAATAATTGCTATAACAGGCCCTTTTCGGGGAGCGTTCTGGCCAAGGTTTCTGGTTGCAACAGCCGTCCGTTGGTATGGTGCTAAACCAATACAAATAAGACCGGGTGATGATCTCAACGTGCATCAATACAATGGTGTTGTTGTCACCGGTGGGCATGATATTGAGCCTGTACTGTATGCAGCAGAATCTGAAGTTG
>JAHEOB010000112.1 GCA_018610095.1 Halothece sp. MAG | reverse complement strand
GGTTTTTCCTTGGATTTTTCCCTTACAATTGTTTCATTTTGGAACCGTTGCCACTTACAGTATTGTTCTCAATATTCTTGTTACCTTACTAGCCATTCCCATTATTTTAGGAGGAATGATTAGTGGGGGAATGGGGTTAATCATTCCTAGTGTTGGTAGCGCGATCGCGCTGCTTTTATGGTATCCCACTAAGTTATTAATGGCACTAGTTACCACAGTTACGTCACTTCCAGGGAGTTATTTCTTTTTTGGCACCATTGCATTATGGCAATTATTAGGGGTTTATGGCGTAATGGGATGGTTATTATTCTCTCAAAAACGGTGGAAATTAATAACTGTTAGCGCGATCGCGTTAATGATTATTCCCATTACCTATCAACAATTAACGCTACAACGGATAACGGTTTTTGCTACCAATGACCAACCAGTTATTCTGATTCAAAATCGTGGCGATACCACTCTAATTAATACGGGAAAAACCAATACCATGGAATATGTTTTAATGCCATTTTTCCAACAGCAAGGCATTACGAAAATTAATCGCGCGATCGCGCTCCATCGAGACAATCAATGGAAACAATTATCACAAAAAATACCGATTAATCAGTTATTTTATTCCGCCCGCGTGGATGATTTACCCAACGTTTCTCGTCAACAAATTCAATCCCAACAACCGCTGACGACGAATCATAATTTCTCCAATGGCTTAACTCTGCAAAAACCACATCCTATGCTGTTAGAAATTGATTTTCAGGATCAACGATGGGGCATTTTAACCCATCCCCAACAAACGGTTTCTAATCTGTCTTCTCAATTAACAGGAATGGATGTCTTGCTATGGCAGGGAGATAAAATTGCTGCCAGTTGGTTAAGCCAAATCAAACCTGATAGCGCGATCGCGGTTAGTAACAAACTTTCTGATCCGTTACCACAAACCTCTGCTAAACTTTACATTACATCGCAACAGGGTGCTGTTCAATGGATGCCACGGCAAGGATTAACAACAAGGCTGAACAAATTTTAATGCTTCCGATACCACTTCCGTGCCTGCAGTGGCAGAACGAGTATTTTCCGTTAAATAGCGACGCCAAGTTTTTGCCCCCGGTTGCCCATTAAAAATATGGAGAAGATGGCGAGTCATGCTATTGAGTTTTACCCCTTGCTGTAGCCAATAATCAATGTAAGGTAACATCGCTTCCACCACTTCTGTCATCGTCGGTGGCGTGGTATTTTCTCCGTAAATGAGTTGATCCACACTGGCGAATAAATAAGGATTATCGTAAGCAGCACGCCCAATCATCACTGCATCTACAAATTGTAAGTGATGTTGAATTTGATCTAGCGTTTTAATCCCGCCGTTAATTTCAATAAATAGATGGGAAAATTCTTCCTTGAGGCGATAAATATCTTGGTAACGTAACGGGGGAACATTGCGATTTTCTTTGGGGCTTAAACCTTTTAACCAAGCCTTACGGGCATGAACCGTAAACCGTTGGCAGCCTGCATTAGATACGATCCGTACAAATTCTTTCATATCTTGGTAGCGATCGCGCTCATCGACACCAATCCGATGTTTCACCGTAACGGGAATATCAACCACCGTTTGCATCGCTTCCACCACCCGTGCCACAATTTCCGGTTGTTCCATTAAGCAAGCCCCGAAATTGCCGTTTTTAACGCGATCGCTGGGACAGCCTACATTGAGATTAATTTCATCATAGCCCCAATCCGCAGCAATTTTGGCACATTCTGCTGCTTGTTCGGGATCGTCGCCCCCAATTTGTAATGCTAACGGATGTTCCTCGGGAGAAAAATCCAACAATTTAGCGCGATCGCCGTTTAGAATCGCAGGAATGGTTACCATTTCCGTATAAAGTAAGGTTCTACGGGTAATTTTCCGCATAAAATAGCGAAAATGACGATCTGTGCGATCCATCATGGGGGCAACACTTAATGGATTCCCCAAACCAGCGTTCACAGCATGGTGTTCAGTTAGGGTTAAAGGCTTCAAAGCAGACATATAAAATAGAGAATAGAACAGCAACCAAGTTGTCAGTATGCCGATTCAAAATTTAGAACCCGCTAAAAAAGAAGAAGTTACTCCTTATAATCCTTACTATTCCCAAAATAAACGAAATTGGTTACCCTTAGCCCTCAGTCTCTATCGAGAAGGCCGCTTAGAAGGACAACGCCCCATCGAAGCAGGAAAACCAGTTCCCTTTGTTGCGACATGGACTATTTCCTCTCTGCCGCTAGAACCGACAAGCTGCCGAATCCAATTTGATGGTAACGCAGAACTCAGTTACGAACTCTCTTCCAAAAATGAGGATTTTATGGGTTACCTCATTGAGGTAGTAAGGAATTATCAGAAAGAAGGGATTGTCGATTTTCCCCAAGAATTTTATAGCCAATTATTTAATATGCCCATTACTTAAAAGTCTTCGTAAGACGCGATCGCGCTTTGTAATTTTTCGATCACGTTATCCACGGGCATATTGCCTAAATCCCCTGAGGTGCGAGTCCGCACACTAAGGCTATTGCCTTCAATTTCTTTTTCACCGACAATTCCCATCACCGGAACTTTTGCTTTTTCGGCATTGCGAATCAACTTTCCTAACCGTTCCCCACTGAGATCGGCTTCTGCGCGAATGCCCAATTGCTGCATTTGCGTTGCCACCTGCTGGACAAAGTCATATTGCTTTTGACTAACAGGTAACAGGCGCACTTGTTCCGGGGCAAGCCATAACGGGAAATCGCCGGCATATTGTTCAATTAAAATCCCAATCAAGCGTTCCAGGGAACCAAAGGGAGCACGGTGAATCATCACCGGACGTGGTCTGCTTCCATCTTCCGCCATGTAGGTTAAATCAAACCGTTCGGGAAGATTATAATCCACCTGAACTGTTCCCAATTGCCATTCACGCCCCAACACATCTTCAAAAATAAAGTCGAGTTTGGGCCCATAAAAGGCAGCTTCGCCAATGCCTTCAAAATAATCCATTCCTAAATTTTGCACGGCACGGCGAATAGCATTCTCAGCTTTCTGCCAAGCCTGTTCCGAACCAATATATTTATCCGATTCGGGATCACGGAAACTCAATCGCGCCTTAAAGTTATCTAGGTGGAGTTTCCGAAACACAGAAAGGATTAAATCTACGACATTGAGAAATTCCTGATCCAACTGTTCGGGGGTGACAAACAGGTGAGAATCATCAACGGTAAAGCCACGGACGCGGGTTAATCCCCCTAATTCTCCCGATTGTTCATAACGATAGACCGTACCAAATTCTGCCAAGCGAATGGGTAAATCTCGATAGGAGTGGAGCTCGCTTTTATAAATTTGAATATGGAACGGACAATTCATGGGCTTGAGAACAAAGCCCTGTTCCTCGGCAGCAGCTTGTTCATCATCTGACATCAGGGGAAACATATCCTCCTGATAATTTTGCCAGTGCCCTGAGGTTTTAAATAAATCCACGCGGGCAATATGAGGCGTTACCACAGGGGAGTATCCGCGCTTGAGTTGTTCGTTTTTTAAAAATTCTTCCAGTAAATGCCGTAACGTGGTTCCTTTTGGCGTCCATAATGGCAATCCCGGTCCCACCGGATCCGTAAACAGAAATAAGCCTAATTCTTTACCGAGGCGACGATGATCCCGCTTGAGGGCTTCTTCTTTCCGTCGTTTATATTCTGCTAACTGTTCTGGGGTTTCCCAAGCTGTCCCATAAATCCGTTGCAGTTGCTGATTATTTTCATCGCCACGCCAGTATGCCCCAGCAACACTTTCAATATCAATGGCTTTGGGGTGCAATTCTCCGGTATTTGCCACATGAGGACCGGCACACAAATCCCACCATTGTTCCCCTAAATGATAAATACTGATGGGTTCGCCTTCAATGTCTTCTAAAATTTCTAGTTTGTAAG
>JAHEOB010000111.1 GCA_018610095.1 Halothece sp. MAG | reverse complement strand
GTTACAAAGAGGATCAATCACTAACCTTTAATTGTCTCAGTCAACTCCCTAATGATTTTCCAATAAAATTTTCTAACTATGAAGCTGCTCAAAAATCAGATTTTGTTCAATCCATTCGCAATTATGCCAAAGCTAATCCCACTCAAAGGTTAACCTGTAGTATTTTGGAAAGCGATTTTAATCAAGATCAATTCCATGATTACGCTTTATTACTAATTGCTAACGATCAAACCCATTTTCGTTTTCTTATTTTATTGAATCAAGGTAATGGACAATTTTCTGAAGCTGTTATGAAGGATTATCCAATGACAACTGATAGCTCACAAGGAGTGGTTTACACTTCTATGAGTTATAAATCCCCTGGAGATTTAGGAATTTTGACACGAGCATATAGCCCGATTAAACGGAATACACCAGAAGCAGAAATGTTTATTGCCTCTGCTGCTATTGAGTTATGGGATGCCATTAAAGATAATCAAACCAATCGACCAATGAATTTAGAGGTAAGCACGCTCGCCTATTGTTCTAAAGTTTTTTATTGGCCAAAATCAGAGTTAGAAACGGTTACGGTTTGTGATTAAATTTATCCTTTTTTTGAAGGAAGGGGTTTACCAAATAAAAATCCTTGCCCTTGTTCACATCCTAATTTTTTCAGTTGTTTTAATTGTTTTTCGGTTTCAATCCCTTCTGCAATTAGACTCATATTAAGATTATTGGCAAGAAGGATTAACGTTTGAATTAAATTATAGGATTTGCGATCGCGGTCAAGATTAGAAACAAATGAGCGATCAACTTTCATTACATCAAAGGGAAATTCTCGCAAATAATTAAGAGAAGAATAACCAATGCCAAAGTCATCAATACACAATTGAATGCCGTGATCTCGCAATTGCTGAAGAATGACATTCACGCTTTGAGGATGTTCAATCAGTGAGGTTTCAGTAATTTCTAATTTCAAGTGTTGTGGGGCTAACTTGGTTACTTGTAAAATGCGAAGCACGGCATTAACAAAATTAGGCTGTATTAAATCAACTGCAGACAAATTGACTGTAATAAACAAATTAGAGGAATTGGGAAACGAGGTATGCCATTGCTGCATTTGCGAACATGCCTCATGGAGCATCCACTGATCTAAAGCAATAATAAAACCAGTTTGTTCGGCAACTGAAATAAATTTGTCAGGGGGAACCCACTCTCCCTGTTTGTTCCAACGAATTAATGCTTCAAAGCCATTAATTTGCCTTGTGTTTAAGTTAACAATGGGTTGATAATAAACTTTAAATGTTCCTTGTTCCAGTGCATCTCGCATGTCACTATCTAGTTGCAGCCGTTCCAGTGCTTGTTGCTGCATTTTGGGATCAAATACGACATAATTCTCAGTGGTAGATAATCGCGCTTGGTGCATTGCTGTGTCTGCCGCTTGTAAAAGGGCTTCTGCTGAATCACTTAACTGGGAACTTAATACCAATCCCAAATTAACCTTGGCAAAGATACGATGCTCCTCTAGCTGAAGCGGAGATTGTAACCAGTGTTGAATTTGTTTCACCCAGTAGGTTGCTTGCTCTAACGTTTCGACTTGTTCTAATAAAACGGCAAATTCATCAATCCCAATTCTTGCAATAACACTCCTTGCAGGCAAGTTAGCGGTAAAGCGTTCGCTAATGGCAATTAATAATTCTTCTGCAAGCTGATGCCCCAGACTATATTTAATGGTTTTAAAATCAACTAAATCAATATGGAATAGGGCAAAAGAGGTTATCCCCTGTTTGGTTTCCAAGAGCCTTGTCACTTGCTCTTTGAGATAACGTCGAATGGGAAGCTCGGTGAGGGGATCATAATAAGCATCTTGTCGTGATTGCTCTTCTAGCTTCACTTGCTCTGTGATATTCTCCACTAAGGATAAAATTTCGATGACTTTTCCATTTTTGTCCCGAATTGGGATATTGTGCCATTGACAGGTAATTAACTCCCCTGATTTAGTTCGATTTTTGGTTCTACCATTTGCTGTCATATCACCTTTCACCAGACGATTCAGCACTTGTTCCATCTCAGCCTTTTGGTTGTCAGGAACCATTAAATCAAAGGTTGATTTCCCCAATACTTCTGCTTTCGTATAGCCAAAGATTTGTTCTGCAGCAGGATTCCAATCGTTGATATTGCCCTGAATATCCTCAATAATATAAGCAAGGGGACTATGTTCCCACTGAAGTTGTAAGCGTTGTTGTAGTTTTTCATTTTGTCGCTGTAGGTAACTATTAATGAGCGTGAGGGTGAGGTATTGGGCTGTAATTTCTAAGAACTGCATTTGTTGGGGGGTCAGGGTATAGGAATCCTGCCATTGCAGTTGCAGCACTCCCACAGCTTCTGTTTTGCCTTTTAAGGGAATCCCTATAATGTAGCGTTGATAGGGAGATTGGATAGAATAGGTACGCAATTGGTGGTCACTGGTGATGCCTTGTTGGGTATTGAAAATGAAGCGAGCAATTTCCTGATTGACTGGGAAAATGTCTGAGTTGTTGAGATTGCTATCGCCAATTTGGGCAGCTAACGACAGTTCCTGATCATTTTGCAGAAAAATCATGGCTAAGTCAGCCTCGAGGATTTTAATCAGTTGCTCTAGTAGTTCCTGCATTAAATCCTCGAAAGGGAATATTGTAATGGCTTTACTGGTAATGGTCTGAATGGTATTTAATTGCTGTTGACATTGCTGTTGTTGCGTTTTCCAATTGGTAATATTGTGGGCAATTCCAATAATGCCAATTACGTTACCATTACGATTGAAACGAGGAAATTTGTTAGTTAAATAAGTGTTCGATTGACCATTGATGGTTATTGTTTCTTCAATAATTTTATTACATTTTGATTTGATAACCTCTTGATCAGTTTGCTGTAGTGTTTCTGCTTGTTCTGCCCCGAATAAGTTATGATCAGTTTGATTGAAGATTTCCGAAATTGATTTGCCGATTTCGTTGGCTGCAGCTTGGTTTAAAAACAGATAGCGGCTCTCACAATCTTTAATAAAAATCGGTTCTGTTGTTCCCTCAACAATTTCTTCTCGTAAAGTGGAATTGCGATCGCGCGATCGCTGAATTAACCAATATAATAAGCCACTACTAATCAGGATAAAAAACAGTTCTTTAAGCCAACCTTGTTGTTTGAATAAGGTAGCGTTTTCTTGAAAAAAAAATAATAGAGCTTCATCGAAGAGAAAAAGCCATAAAAAACTCCAAACAATGTAAATAGAAATAATTGTTTTGCTTGATAACTGGTTTTTATTTAGGTGTTTCACTATCCGATTTTTCATCAATATTTGTTGATCATGATAAAACAAATTGCTGTTTTTGAAAAACGTTTATAACTATTTTTTAAATAAACTACTTCCCTTTTGTTACTGCCAAACAATCAGTAGAAATACTTAAGCTAAACTGGGTGAGGAATGAGATGTTAATCAAAGGATAACAATGGTATTAGACGAAAAAGCAAAAAAGACCATTTTACGCAAAATTCCCCATGGACTCTATATTTGTGGCGTCAATGATGGTGAAGAAATTAATGGCTTTACTGCCAGTTGGG
Source organism: Halothece sp. MAG (assembly GCA_018610095.1). Lineage (GTDB taxonomy): Bacteria > Cyanobacteriota > Cyanobacteriia > Cyanobacteriales > Rubidibacteraceae > Halothece. The sequence goes on along the minus strand of JAHEOB010000111.1, from coordinate 9,096 downwards.
TGATGCAAACCTCGTTTAAACCCCCGTTGATTATTAATTGTGTTCGCCAAGATTCTGGTTCTCATGCCATGATTAAAAATAGTGGCGTCTTTGCCCTTAGTTTTCTCGATAGTGAACAAAAAGAGATTGCCCAGCAATTTTTTAAGCCGCAACGGCGTGTCGGTAATAAATTAGCCGATGTAGAATTTTATCAGGGAGAAGCCACAGGTTGCCCCATTATTAAAGATACCCTCGGCTATGTGGAATGTCAGGTGGTTGATGCAGTAGAGCAAGGGGATCATACCATTTTTGTCGGTGAAGTGATTGGGGCTGGTGTCCATCGTGAAGGCGAACCACTTTTATTAGAAACCACAGGCTGGCAATATGGAGGGTAATCGATGATTTAATGGGAATTAACAATTATGCCTCTTATCAAAGTTCACACCTCTGTCAAAAAACCCGATTCCAGTAAAGTTGACACCTTACTAAAAACCTTATCAGGGAAATTATCACAACATTTAGGCAAACCTGAGTCCTTTGTGATGACGGCTTTTCAGCCTGAAATTCCCATGACGTTTTCCGGGACAACTGAGCCTGTTTGCTACATTGAAATAAAAAATGTCGGCAAAATTAGCCCTGATAACACTCAATCGATGAGTCAGGATTTTTGTCAGGAAATCGAAAATCATTTAGGCGTTCCTGCAAATCGAACTTATATGGAATTTGCAGAAGCCGACGGTTCGATGTGGGGTTGGAATGGTTCGACTCTCCGATAGAGTCATGGTAGCGACGTGGTGATTAATCCCCTATTACAGTGGGTTTCACTACGTTGCTATCAAAAATGAAGTCTATCTTTAACAGCGCGATCGCGTATTTCAAAAGAGGCTACCCCTATTTAACGCTAAAAATCCCCCATTTAGGGGGAAATGAAGTATCATCTAGAGTAAAGTCAGGGAATTATTGACCCGTAAAGAAACTTTTGAGTTTATTAACAATACCGCCACCGTCGTCTTCTTCTGCTTCAGCTTCTTGATTATTTAGTTCTTGTTGTGCCTCTTGCGCTTTTTCAGAAGGACGTTCCATTCCTTCTTCTACAGCTTGTTTCGTATCTTCTGCTGTTTCTTCCATTTGTTCGGTTGCCTCATCAGCCATTTCTTCCATAGCTGCTAAAGGTTGAACCGTTGGGGCTGCCATAACATTGGGAATGGAGACAAATAAGCTAAAAAAGGCAATTAATCCTAAGCAGACGCATTGGAATGCCAATTGTTGAATCGTTTTAATAATCATGTTTCTAGAATCCTAACACAAAACTCAAATGAATCGAGTTTAAAAGTTTTCGCCTTTAATTATATTCATTTTTTTCAAAAAGTCAATATCAAAAAGACACAAGTGATTTAAAATGATCTCATTAAATGGGGGGTATGATTGAGGTTACTCTTTTATCTCACATCTGGAACGTGATTACTCTGTAGAAATCGAACAAATTTTCAAGTTCCCTGCTAAGTATCAAAAATTCCATTTCCATTGTTTTTTTTATTTATGTATGATACATTAATAACTTTTGATTCTCTATGCCCTTAGACGAAGATTTTTATCTTATACTAATTCTGAGTCACTCGGCAGAGAAGCACTAACCAAAGTTCCCGAAATAGGAGTTATCAAACGGTAACTATTTACTGAAATTTTTTTGTAGATGGTATGACCAGTGATTCCTAATTGCTATAGCGTTATTGAACCATTGGTTTTTCTTTGACGATAAGCATCATAAACACTTTGCACATTATACCAATTGAGAAAAATACGGGAAATTTCTAGAGCGAGTTGATGATTGCCACGATGAATCAACCACTTCAGAAGCGGACGCATACTTTTTTCATTTAAAAGTCCTCCCAAAGATAATATCCCCCAAAGAATACGATGTAATAACGTCATTTGAATCATCATTTTAACTTCCCAAGTGGGATGTTTCTCATAAAATAAAATGCCCATTTTGCCACGTTGTTTTTCTTGTTCAATTAATTGAGGAATTTGTTCTAAGTTAAAAGGTGGATGCCAATGATATCCCACTGCATTAGGGCATTTAATTAATTTTAAGCCTAATTGTTTTAAGCGCATCCCTAATTCTAAATCTTCCCATCCATATAATTGGAATTGTGGATCAAATAATCCTGCTTGTTCTAACCATTCGCGATGAATCGCAACATTTCCTGTCGCAAAATAAGCCGCAGAAAAATCGGTGAGTTTATAAGGTTCGCTTGTGGGATCATTAAAGTTGCAGGTATTAATAACACGCCCGTAAGTAAAGCCGCGATGTCTCCCTACCGGAGACCGTGCCGAAGGCACATCGCGCTTTTTTTTTAAACAATTAGCATGGGCTTGAATAAAGGTTTCAGTGACCACTAAGTCACTATCGATAAAGATAATAAAATCTCCATGGGCATTTTTAACACCGAAATTCCTAGCAGTAGCAGGACCTTGATGACGTTGTTGAAAGTAACGAACATGAGGAAAATTTTGTTGCTTTAACCAAGGAATCGTCTCATCAGTTGACCCATCATCAACAATGACAATTTCATAGCCACAGATCACCGAATCATGAATAACTTGATTTTCTAACGCTTTAATACACTTTTCTAAAATAGGTTTGCGATTATAAGTGGGAATAACAACACTAAAAAACATTGGTCATTTGCACCCAGAGACAATTATCTTTGTGAGATTCCTTGGGAATTTTAAAATTGATTGAAGCCCATCTTATACCCTTTCTAAGTTGTCAATGAATTGGAGTGAGTTTCACGCTAGAATCCATAAAACGCTTCGTCAACGACAACTCCTGCCTCAACAAGCCCCTGTTTTATTAGCGGTTTCAGGCGGGCAAGATTCCCTTGCTTTATTACAATTATTCTATGATCTACAACGAAAATGGCAGTGGCAGTTAGCCGTTGCCCATTGTGATCATCGCTGGCATGGGGATGCGGGGATGGCGGATCATGTGCAAAGCATGGTTCAATCCTTCCAGATTCCCTTTTTTTTGTTGCGGGCGAATGCCCCTGTAGCAGAAACCGAAGCCAGTGCAAGGGCATGGCGTTATCAAGTGTTAACCGATTGTTGCCAGCAGCATCATTATTCTTATCTTGTCACCGCTCATACTTGCAGCGATCGCGCTGAGACGTTACTCTATAATCTAATTCGAGGCAGTGGTAGTGATGGCTTGGGGGCACTGAGGTGGCAACGCTGGCTAACCCCCTCCATTCAACTGATTCGTCCCATTCTAAACCTCTCTCGCAGGGAAACCTTAACCATTTGCCAACAATTTGGATTACCCATTTGGGAGGATTCCGCGAACCAAAATTTAGCCTATGCCAGAAATCGTCTCCGACAACAAATTTTGCCCCAAATCAAGACCCATTTTAACCCGCAGGTAGAAACGACCCTTTCTCAAACCGCCGAAGTTTTACAAGCAGAAACGGCGTATCTCCACCAACTCGCCAGTGAGTTATTCGCTAATGCCTCAGTCAATACCTCTCAACAAGCACTGAATCGTGTTCCCCTCCAAACCAGTCCCCTTGCCCTACAACGGCGAGTCATGCGCTTATTTTGGCAACAGAATCTAAGTTCTGCCCCCAGTTTTGAACAAATTGAAGAATTAACCCGCCTCATCCATGGTTCAAATCGCGATCGCAGTTCTTCTTTACCAGGGCAAGTTTATGCAGAAGTGGAGAACAACTATATTTGCTTTCGAGGGATCAATCAATCCTAAGCAGTGATTAGAGATTATTGAGTAATTCTTTAACCTCTGAGAGTTGTTGTCGTTGTTCTTCTGAATTCAAAGTTTCTAAAGAACTGGTAACCCCATTTAATTGATCACGAATTTGTTGTAAGGTTTGTTCACGTTGCGTTAGATTTTCATCAATTACTTCTACCCGAGTCGATAAATTCGTGGCAAGTTCTTGAGTTGCTTTCCAATTGGTTTCCGCTTCTTGCACTTCTTCCTGTCGTTTTTCGACTTCTTCCCGTTGCTTTTCTACTGTATTTTGCAACTCTTCGATTTGACGTTTCAAGTCTTCAATTTCATTATTAACTTGATGAAATTCATCTTCACTATAATCTCGTTGATGATCAATTTTATTAAAGACAGGACTTAAATCGACACGATCCATTTCTGCTTCTGATTCTGCTTCACCTTTACGACGTTTCAGAATACGTTGATATTGTTTAAAGATATCCTCTCGTGCCATTAAATTTCGGCGTTGACCAACCAACGTTTTTTCTAAAAAGCGAAACCGATCTTGCTCTTCAGATAATTCATTTTGAATATTGTCTTTTTCCGATTCACTGGCTTGATTTAATTGTTCTTCTAAGTCACGGACACTTTGCAATTGATAATCTAATTCTTCTTCTTGATCTTTAACAAAGGAAACGGCATCATCCAACGATTGCTGCATCTTATTAAATTCTTCTTCTAATTCCTCAATCGGCATATTTTCTAAGGTTTCAGTATCAACTACCTGTTGAATTTTTAATTGGGGAGAATTAATCACTAAGCGGGAAACAACATCTCGTAACTCACTTTGCTTTTGTAGCTGCATACCAATATAAAGGGCAACTTGCTGCTTCATTTCTAATTGACTTTGAGCCGTTGCCACTTGATTTTGCGTCTCAAGTAATTCCTCTTGTTGCGTTCGTAACTGTTGCCGAAGGGTTTTTAATTGCTCACTTAATTGTTCTGCTTCCTGTTGTTTTTCTTGCGCCTGTTGCCGTTGTTGTTCGAGGGTATTACGTTCTCCCTGTAAGGTTTCCGTGCGTTCATTGACTAATTGCTGTACCGAATGAATTGGTTCAAGGGTATTTCCTGCCGAATTGATGGCAGTTTCTACCTGTTCCACTAAGGTTTGCAAGGATTGCTTTTGTTCTGTATTTAATCCCTGCTTTCCTTCCAGTTCCTGTTGTTGTTGCTCTAAACGTTGTTGTTCGCCACGTAACTGTTCCCACGCCCCTTCCAGTTCAGCGCGATCGCGCTCATATTGTTCTCGTAACTGTTCTAATTCTTGCTTTTGTTCTTCAACTTGATTCAGTTCTTCTTCTTTTTCCGCTAATTGCTGTTCCGTTTCTTCTAATTCATTCTGACGGCGAGTTAACTCCTGAGCTTGATAGGTGAGAGACTGTTTCCACTGCTCAATTTCTTCTTCCTGTTCCTTGGATTTTTCCAGTTGTCGGGAAAAGGTTTGCAACCAGTTCGCAATTTTGCTTCCTGCTAATTCCACTTGCCCTTGCAATTGGCGATTTGCACCCAAGTTTACCGTTACAATAGCCCCCTCACCAATTTGATCACCGACCTCTTCAGTGGTAATCGTTTCTTCACCAGGAACAAGACTCCAACGATTGTCATTTTGTTGGCAAGCTAATAACGTTAGCACGGTTTTCGTGCCACTTATAAAATTTTTAGTCTTTTTTTTAACTTCTGCTAGGTACAGCACAGCCTAATCCCCTTTTTCTGTTGACTCCTGCGGGTTTCTGTTAAATTTTACATACTGTGAATTTGTTTGAAATGAACAACCCTAGATGCGATTGATCTTAACTTATTATCACCATTTTATGGGGACGTTTCCCAACTCCCTAATGTTCACCGACAATTAAGTTAGTGAGCTTACCAATTGCTTGATTTCTAACTGATTGGAGTCCTTATTTAATCTCATGTATGGTAACTTGCGCGAAATTGATCTTCGTAGCTGGTTGGAGTTCATTGAACTAACTCAACGAACAGGACAACTTTTAATTGACCCCAACAACAGTCATGAAAGGGGAAAACACTCTTGTGGATTTTGGCTACTATTTTTTAGCAATGGACAAATTACTTATGCAGTAAGTAGTACCAACTTTCATCTGCAACGTTTACAGGACTATCTCCGTCGCTATCAAGTTGAATCGAGCTTAGAGCAACTCATTCCGTCTCCCTCCTTGCCCAGTTCGCTTACACAAAACCTTCTGCCAGAATACGATTATTTATGGTTATTGCTAGAGCATCAAATTATTACCCGCCATCAAGCACAACGGATTCTCTACAATCTCGTTAAGGAGGTTCTGTTTGATATTCTAGGATTAAGACAGGGAGAGTTTATTCTCCAAAGCAATGCCATTGTGCAACCGATTCTCCCCACCATTGAAATTAGTCCTGTTGTTAAGCAAGTCACTTGGGAACTACAACAATGGAAGCAATTGTATCCTTATATTACTTCCCCAGAACAACGTCCCCTGTTGACGCAACCCAAGCAATTACAACAAGCGTTAACCCATTCTGCTTATCGGAGTCTGAGTACGGCTTGTCAAGGAAAACTTTCACTACGACGGCTAGCGCGTCATCTCAATCAAGACTTACTCACCATTAGTCGTGCTTTATATCCCCATATCCAAAGAGGTTGGTTTCAATTGCTAGTAGCCCAAGGAGCAACCGCTACGCAACAACGCCAGCAAGTGAATCAGGCTTCTGTCACTTCGCCACGAGTCGTTTGTATTCACCAAGAAAGTGAAGTTGCTGATTATTTGCAAGATCGGTTAAAAGCGTATGGTTATGATCCGATTATATTTCAAGATCCCATAGCGGCGGTTAGTGATATTCTACAGGTGCGACCTGATTTAATTTTTGCCGCTTTCAAAATGTCCACATTAACTGGCGAACAATTAGCTAATTTGCTATACCGTTTGCCGAATTGGAAAACCCCTCCTGTCATCCTCATTAGCCGCGATCGGGCAAATTCCATTGATGTCGCAAGAGCCAAGTTGCTAGGGATACAAGCCATTCTCACCCAACCCCTCCAAGAATCAGAATTAGCCAATGTTTTACAAGTTAAGATTAACAACTAGCAAAATTGCTGTCATCTTTAGCACCATCAGTGATGAGATTGATGTAATTTTTCTTAACGGTTACGATGAAAATTCCATTAAAATCAAATTGAAAGCACTCCTTAGGAATCGTCATAATCAAGTGAGTTATTAAGGAACGAATATGTATGAGTACGGTTTTAGTAGTTGAAGATAGCGCCACCCAACGACAAATGATTTCTGACCTTCTCAAAGAGAGTGGGTTAAATGCTTCTGTTGTCAGTGTTGGCGATGGCGTAGAAGCATTAGAACAAATTAAAAACGAACGCCCAGATGTGATTGTCCTTGATATCATCATGCCTCGAATGAATGGCTATGAAGTGTGTCGGCAAATTAAGACTGACCCCAGTACCCAAAATGTACCAGTGGTAATGTGTTCTTCTAAAGGGGAAGAATTTGACAAATATTGGGGGCTAAAACAAGGGGCGGATGCTTATATTGCCAAGCCCTTTGAACCAGAAGAATTAATTGGCACAATTAAGCAGTTGTTAAGAGAATGAAATTCTAGTAATTATGGTTAACTCCAACGAACAATCCAATGAGCACTCTTCTGAAGGCTTTAATGAACTGTTAGAGGAGCTCTCTCTAGACGGGGAAGCCGATACTGATAGTGATAGTTATCAAGCCCCAGAAGGGGAATTACATTTGCGCCTTTCTCTACCTTCCAAACAAGAATTGGCGTTACCAGCGACAGGGATTCGAGAAGTGGTTTCGCAATCTCCCAATTTAATTACTCCCATTCCAAATGCCTCAGTTTTATTATTAGGAGCAATGAACTTACGCGGTCAAGTGATTTGGGTGGCAGATTTACCTAAATTTCTAGGAGATGCGACGCCTTTAACGACGGAACGTTCTGAAATTCCTATTATTACCATTGAAGACCAAGAAATGCTAATGGGGTTAGCAGTGGAAACCATTGTGGGCATGGAATGGCTTGATAGTGAGGATTTAGAAATTCCTTTGGATTTACCAGACGAAATTGCTCCCTTTGTTGATGGAGAATGGCAGTTTGAATCTTTTGAAAATCAAGGTTCATTACCGTTACTCGATCCAGCAGCTATTTTACGTTCCGCGCGATGGGCAGTCTAAGCTAAAAGGATATTAACACTTTCGTCAATGCCTTGATAGTAAACGTTAACCTAGAAAGACGATCTCTGTTCCATCATCAACGTCAAACCAATCGTTATCTTGAATTAGTAGTTGCGAGGAAGGGACATGGCATCATCCGCGATCCAATATCAAAAAGAGTATAAACGCGCAGAGAAAGCTTATATTAATGGTAATTATAAACAAGCTGCTGAAATCGTTGAGCAGTTAGTTCATTATTATCCTACTAATCCACAAATCTTATTATTAAGGGGTCATCTTTACTTTGGCTTAGGAGAGTTAGAGTTTGCGCAACAACAGTATAATCTAGTCCTAAAGCATACTGATCAACAAACATATATTGACATTGCTCAACAACAATTAGAACAGATTCAGGAGAGTCTAGAAAGTGAAGCAGAAGATGTTCCCATAGCTGAAGAGGATGATGGCGAAGTCACTCAAGTCTTACAAGAGGATTTTGAGTCTCAAGAACCTGCTACAGAATCGAATAATGACTTGGGGTTTGACGAATTTGACGAAGATGATGAACAGCTCACTGAAGTTTTTCCACAAGATGATGATGAGGAAGATATTACCCAATTTTTACAAGACAATATAGATGATCCTTTTAGTGATGAAGAAGAGAGCAATAGTGATCAACAACAACAGGATTCCTTTGAGGATTTCTCAGAAGAAGAGGTGACTCAGGTAATTACTTCTCAGGAAGACGAAGAAGAAGAGATCACCCAAATCGCAACCGATAGTAACCCTGCCAGTACAGGAGATTCAACATCGACCACCATTGATACTCGTCAAGGTAGTAACGACTATTCTGACTCCGAGGAAGGTTTAGAACAAGAAGATTTTGCCGTCAGTGATTCCACCGAAGATACCTATCTCACAGACGAACCTTCTGAAGAAACCGTCAGTCTAGAAAGTACCTTTGGTGGACAACCGCAATCATCAAACCAAACTGATAGCGACGAGCAATCTATAGAGGATACTTCGGGACAATCTAATTCAGGAGAATTTGCGATTAATGATTTAGAATCAGGCCACTTAGCCAATACATCTTCTGCCACAGTAGAAGATAATACTGCTTCCAGGCAACAAGAAGAAAACAATTCAGAACAAGCCTTATTTGCAAGTTCT
>JAHEOB010000110.1 GCA_018610095.1 Halothece sp. MAG | reverse complement strand
GGGCACGACGATTAATCACACATTTCATAACTGCATTGAATGAGTCCTATTGTTAAGTTATTTTAACGTTTTCTTGTAGATGACGCTTTCGCTAGCAAGCAAGATAAGATGAGTGAGCAAGTCATAGGCAATAAGAAAATGCAACTGATGCCAAGGGTGTCATGGCTCATCTGTATGGGGTTAGTCAGTCTGAGTGTATGGTTAAGCAGTTGTCAGCCTTGGATTAATTCTCAAGACTCCTCGAATGTTACGCACTTAACCCTGTGGCATGGCATTAATCCCCCGCCCAATCGCGATGTATTTGCAGAACTGGTGGATGAGTTTAATCAAAGCCATGACAGCATTCATGTGGAACAACTTTATATCGGTCAACCCGATGCCCAATTACCCAAAATTTTAACGGCGGTAGTGGGAGATGTTCCCCCTGATATGCTGTGGTTTGTTCCTCAATTAACGGGTCAATTAGTGGAGTTAGATGCCATTCGTCCGTTAGATGATTGGTTAGATAATTCCCCTATCAAAGAACAAATTGATCCCGTTTTATTTGAAAGTATGCAACTGAACGGTCAAACTTGGTCCATTCCTTTTGGCACTAATAATGCTGCCATTTTTTATCGTCCCTCTTTATTTGAAAAAGCAGGAATTGAAAGCCCTCCTGACACTTGGGATGAATTACAAGAAACAGCCGCGCAATTAACGAAAGATACCAATCAAGATGGACGAATTGATCAATATGGCATGTTTTTATCCTTAGGGAAAAAAGAATGGACCGTTTTTACTTGGCTGCCTTTTATTTATAGTGCCAATGGCGAATTATTAACAGACAACCAACAACCCAATCTAGTGAATGAGGGAACCATTCAAGCATTAGAATTTGGGGCGAAATTAGTACAAGATAATGTTGCTATGTTATCGCCACCAGAACGAGGATATGAGTTAAATAATTTTTTATCAGGGCGGGTTGCGATGCAGGTTACAGGACCGTGGACATTAGGTCAATTAAACCAAGTTGATGTTGATTATGATGTTTTTCCCTTTCCACGAAAAGAGGAAAAAGCAGCAGTCGCTGGTGGGGAAAATTTATTTGTCTTTAAGACCAATCCAGAACGGGAACAGGCTTGCTTGGAATTTTTAGAATATGTCTTAAGCGAAAAATTCCAAACGGAATGGGCGTTAAAAACTGGGTATTTACCAGTTAATGTTAAGTCTCGCCAAAGTGATGCTTATCAAGACTTTGTGGCTGAAAATCCCGTTTTAGAAGTTTTTTTAGAACAAATGAAATGGTCCAAAGTGCGTCCTATTATTCCCAAGTATAATCGCTTGTCAGAAAATTTAGGTCGCGCGATCGAGGCTAGTTTATTGGGAGAAAAAACGCCGAGAAAAGCATTACAAGAATCACAAAAACGGTTAGAATTAATCTTTGGCAATGATTAATTAACGATATAGCAGTTGCCAGTTGGTGAGGTACAACTAATAAAGTGACTGCTAATTAGATGGTGTAGCTCATGAGTTAAAAATTGCTATAAAATCCTAGTGGAATTTAATTTTGCCCAATATTTTTGTAACAACGTGCTAATAAATCTTCAAATAAAGGGTCACCAAAACTCATGAAACGTAGTGAACTATTTTCAGCAAAGATACGAGGATAAAATGTTACTTGATAAGAATTACCGGAATTATTAAGTTGCCAAACTCCTTCGCCCAACTTAATCCACTGAATTCCTTGAGATGCGAGTAATTGAGAACTTGTCATTAATTTTTCTATCTCTTCTGGCGTTATGGGTGAATAGGAAAGTGGTTCTTGGACTTCTGCTAAATCAGCATCAACATCTTTGGCTACTAGATGATCCACATCCATGTCTGTTGTTACTGAATTAAAGTTTTGTTCAAATTCTGCCATTAAGACATCTTCTTCTTGAGGATCGGCGCTCATGGCTGTTTTTTCGATAAAGGTGGGTACTTCTGCGAGAATGGGTTGAACATTACCCACGACATTCTCAAATAGATTAATCCGATCGCGCAGCCGTCGATAGACTTTGGCTTCCACCGTCCCATCGTAGTAGAAGTTATGAATCCTAACGGTGGAATAGCGCTGTCCAATGCGATCCAACCGTCCAATCCGTTGTTCCACCCGCATGGGGTTCCAAGGAAGATCATAGTTGATCAATACCCCGCAGGTTTGCAAGTTTAGCCCTTCGCTGGCAGACTCGGTACAAATTAACAGTTTAATGTCACCGTCTCGAAACCGCCGTTTGATCTGCTCTTTGGGAACAACACGCCAGCGATCTCCTTCATAAGCTTCTCCGCCGCGCCCGGAATAACAGGCTAATTGCGTCCCGTAGAGTTGTTGCAGCGAGGCTCGCAAATAGTCCATAGTATCGGTATATTGCGTAAAAATGAGTATGTTTTCCCGTTCCAGTAACTCTTGACGCAGCAGATCAATTAAGAAGGATAATTTGCTGTCTTCTCCAGTGTTTTCAAACTGGCGCAATAAATCTTCTAAATATTCCACTTCTTTGGGATCAACTGGTTCTGCTAAATCGGCTTCTAATCCAGTAATAACCGCATCTTCCACTTCATCAAGTTCAATTAGATCATCGTCAGTAACGCTAATGCCATCTAAGCGACGTTGCAGGGATTGGCGAATGGCATAAAAGGAACTAGTGAGGCGTTTTCGATACAGTGTCATTAAAAAGCCCAATGCTTTGCGTTCCTGTTTTTGGGCAAGACGATAAAAGTCCCGAACGTAGTCGCTAACTGCCCGGTAAAGCGGAATTTCCCGAGTAGGTTCTAAATTAATGGCATTATCTTGAACTTCGCGGGTAGGAACATCCTGTTCTAACATCCCCCGTTTATAATACTCGTGCAGGGTATCGCGGGTGTGGCGAAACATAAAATCTTTCAGGGGAGTATTGACGGTAAGATATTTTCGAGAGGCATTAATAAAGGATTCATTGGCGAGATAAGATTTGTAGTTAGCGATTTTCTTCCCTTTTTCCCAAGTGTCTTGCAGTTGGTAAGCCAGCACGCGATCGCGTTCTTTGAGATAACTTTGAAAATTAGGGCAAGCTGTTCCCCCATTTCGGAAATAATCCGTTGACATTTGTTGCCAAAATTGCAAGGTATATTTGTTGGGTTGATCCGATAAAGAGGCGAAATAATGACAGAAGTTATCTCCATATTGCCAATGCCCTTGCAGTCCGAATAAATTGAGGAGATCGAACACTTCAATGGGATCGATTTGCATGGGAGTTGCTGTTAATAGGATAAATGATTTTGTTTTCCCTGTATCCCGCAATTTTTGCATTAATGTCAGCAAGCGATTGGGATTATCCTTTCGGGCTTGTGGGGTCCTTCGTCTAGCATGGTGAGCTTCATCTAAAATAATTAAATCCCAAGCATGGGCTTCCAATAATTCTTCCATGCGGTCTTGACGACGCATTAAATGGCTAGAAGCTAAGATTAAATCTTGACAATTCCAAGGATTAATAGCTGATTCATCATGATCATGGCAGTAACTTTGATAATTGCCGTAGGGGTCTCGAAATGCGCCTTTGTTATAACTCCAAAAATGTAAATTAAACTTTTCTCTAAGTTCTTCTTGCCATTGGGTTTGGACACTTGCTGGAGAAAGAATTAATACCCGTTTAACTTGTTGACTAACGAGGAGATAACGTAAAACTAAACCTGCTTCAATGGTTTTTCCAAGCCCTACTTCATCAGCTATTAAGAAACTATGGGGAAACTGTTTCGCAACGCGATAAAGGATTTTTATTTGATGCAGCCAAGGAGTAATAGGAGTCGATTTTAGACAAAAATCTAGACATCCTTGATGATGCGGTAAATTCCATAAAATTTCCCATTGTTGTTTTTCGTTGTTTGTTATTTGTGGTTGGTTATTTGTTATTTGTTGTTCATTATTGGTTTGAGTGTTAGGTAAAGGGCGAGTATCAAATTCTACGTTTTGTTCCCATGTTGGCTTGGTATTTGGCGTGTAGCGTAACAGTTTATGACGCACAGCTTCGGGAACATCAAAGGTTTGAACATTCGGTGCAAGATTATTCCAAAGTTGTTCAAACCGGAAAACTTCTTCGGAAACGCGCTCTAAATCTCTATCGCCTTCCCAGGAACAATAAACATGAAACGATTCAACATTTTGTTCCCAACCGCTAAGCGATTCATTATTGGAACCAAAACAGACTAATTGGTTATTTTCAGCATCGGTAAAGATTCCGACTTTTTCATGGAAAATGTGTCGGGGATTGGCTTGCGTTTCCCATGATTCAGGGACGCCATTGTTTTGTACTGGAATGGCAATTTTAATGTCCAAAAATTCGTTTTCAATGAGCCAACTGAGGATTTCAAAATGTTTGAGTTGCGCGAAGGTTTCAGGAGAGGTTAATTCCTGATCAAGACGATTGGTTAAGGTGTCTCGGAGGGCATAGCCTTGTTTAATCGCTTCCAAATCTTGGGGGCTAAATTTGCACCCCATAATCAGGCGCATTTTACCATTATTTTCCAGCATTGCGCCTAGTCCTTGAGCCACTTTACTCAGGATGCGACTATTAAAGAATCCTGATTTGCGGTCATATTTGACAGACCGTTCTAAGGCAGGAATATAAAAATCAATGATGGGATTATGCTCGTTGCTGGAGTAGCCGATGCGCCAGTCGTAATCAGGTAATCGTTTCACGGTTTGTTATTGGTTATTAGTTATTGGTTATTCGTTATTTGTTCTTCATTGAGTTGAGGTAGGCGTTGAGTTTTGGGGAGAGTTCTTCGATTAAGGGTTTAATTTGATTGATTTCCTCCTCGCTTAAAAGTTTACGATTATAAGCAAGTCTTAACCAATGTCGGGTTTCATAGAGAGAACCTCTTGCAATTTTAATGAAACGTTGATTGTCTTTGTAATTATAACGTCCATTTCCTTCGGCAATATTTGCACCAATACTATCAGCAGATCGAATAATTTGCTTCCCGACAGTATCTTTAGCAAAGTAATCCCATTTCACAACAATCACCCAAAGCTGATTAGCCAGTTCTTCTGCTAATTGATAAACTCGCAACTCTGAAAAATGTGCCACCACTTCCTCCCCAATAACGAATAACAAATAACAAATAACCAATAACTAAATCCCTAAGTTCATTTGTCCATCGTCTAAGTTTATTTCCATCTGTTCGTAAACTACTTTAGATTTAATTTCATCCATGGCTAACCATAAATCACGTAAGGCTTGATGTTCGGGAACATTTTGGGGAATGACCTTAAATGCCACCTCCATGGTTTTGCTAAACATATCGTTGCTAACTAAGCCGGTATCGTGCATAAATCGCCGTACCATTTGGATGTTTTCTTCTTCTTGATAAATGGCGATAATGGCATGGAGTCCATTGACTAAATGTTGGGCGGAAAATTCTTGGGCATTAATGGAAAAGACACGTTTTTTCAGCCGTTGAGTTGGCATTAATAACTTACAACTACCGCTTGTCGAATCCAGGATTTTATGCACTTTCGCTAAGTCAGCGACATTAAACCCGCCAATGGCTAAGGCTAGTTGCCGTGCTTCATCAAAGGGGAACTCTCGTGCTTTGAACGCATCCCAAGCCAGGAGATACCATTGAGTTAGGAAATCAAATCCTGCGGTATCCGTTTGCACCAGTTTCTGGAAGCGGTAATTTGCGATCGCGCTTCTGGCTTCAGCAAAGGCTTTTTCGGGACGAACTTCTTCTCCTGTACTGTCGAGAATGGGATAGGAACGAGAGAAAACATTAAGCGCAGGACCAAACGCGCTAAGATAAAGGTCAATTCCTGTGATGTCGTTGGCTTCAAATTCT
>JAHEOB010000109.1 GCA_018610095.1 Halothece sp. MAG | reverse complement strand
GATTGCGATAAATAAACTCACACAAACGGATATTATCCTCGATCGCGCCCTTACCAGACGGCCCACCGACATATAATTCAAACCCCGGTAGGCAGAAGGTATTTTGCACATCAACCAATAGTAAGCCAATGCGCGTTTCATCTTGATCGGCTGGAGGAATTTGATGCTGTTTTGCCCATTGTTCCGCTTGGGCTGCGCGATCGCCATAGGGAACTTGCCAAACTTCTCGGACTTTTTCAGGATTATAGAAACTGGGAATGGAAAGTTCTTGAGCGTTAGTAACTGTCATAATTCATCACTCAATAACCACTCTCTCAATATTGTGGCATTGTCAATTAGGGGCAAACGGTATCATCAAGTTTTGCTCACTGATGATTGTCAGAATTAATCAGTTACAATAAATCTAAATTACTTATTCAAGGTCAGTTTATGGGAGTTCATAGGGTTCGGGTTGCTAAAGATAAAGCTGCTTTAGTACAAAGCCTAACCCTTGGAAAAGAAACAAGTGGTCCGTTTGAGACGTATGCTGATGTCATTATGTTGGCGGCTGCTTATGGGGCAAAACATCACAAGCAAGTCGCTATTACCACTGGCATTAGCAAAGATCCCAGTCCCATTAGCTTGGAAATTTTTGTCTCACGAGGATATGATTGGGCAATCAAACTTCTCGCGATCGCGCAAACCGAAGATACAACGCTCCTCTCTCCCTATGATTCCCAAGCTCAACAGCAACGGGTAACGGTATTAGAGCAAACTGCCAATGGGGGATTGGAATTACTAGAACAACAGCTTCGAGGGGCAGTGGACTACAGCGATCGTTTGCTGTTACTTTTAAATCAAGAGCGTTTTGGGACTGGTCAGACCGCTACTGACTTTGATTTGACTCGCTTTTTATAACTCAATTAACCACAATTTAACTGGATATCGGTGACACATACCTTTTTACTCCAACCCGGAAATTGGAATTTGCAAGGTCTTTGGTGCGAACGCAAGCAAAAACCAATTCCCATACAAGGAGAAGTAGTCCTCTCGTGGCATCAAAACAATTGGTTTAGTTGGAATAGCCAACTCAAGTTTGCTAATAATGATGATTCTGCTAGTGCAAGTAAGTTATTGGCGACCTCGGAACTGAATTTAACCTACCGTGGTTATATTGGATTTCAGGAAAGTCAATATACCTTTGTCTTAAAACATAACGTCTTAGGCAACTTAGAAGGACACGGTTGGATCACTCCCAATGCGATTATTCAACGCTATTGGGTTCTCAATGATCGCCAACGTCGCCAAGGATTTGAAACCTTTTATCAAAATGCCGATGACACCTATTATTTGTGCAGTTGTTTAACCAAGGGACATCAAATGATAATTACCCTAGAAGCAACGTTATTACGGGGAGCACAAAGTTAAATTGATCACAACAGGAATATCATAAGGCTTTAGGGGATTACAATTGAGCCAGAGTCCTTTTTATTCACTGATTGGATTTGAATGACAGTCTTGGGTTACTACTTTGATGTTCCTTTAAAAAATGACTGAAGACCGTAATGAAGGTCGTTTACTTGCAGACCGCTATCGCATAGTTGAACTCATTGGTAAAGGGGCAATGGGTCAAGTTTATCGCGCGGAAGACACCGTTTTGGGTGGCTTGACCGTTGCTATCAAATTTGTTGCGCAAGCGCTTTTAAATGAAAAACGACGCCATCGCTTTGAACAAGAAGCAAAAATCTGCGCTTTGCTAGGGGAAAAAAGTATTCATATTGTCCGAGTTCGAGATTATGGGGTGGATGAGTATGATGTTCCCTTTTATGCCATGGAATTTCTGGAAGGTAAAGGACTCCATGAATTGATTAAACATCGTCCTCTCTCCCTGCAGCGTTTTTTACATTTAATTCGTCAAGTATGTCTCGGACTGAAATGTGCTCACCAAGGGATTTACTTTAATGGTGAAATTTGCCCCATTATTCATCGTGATATTAAACCGAGTAATATTCTAATTACTCAAGACTCAACATTGGGAGAATTGGTAAAAATATTGGATTTTGGCATTGCTAAACTCATGCAAGCCGATAGTGATCAAACCCATTCCTTCCAAGGAACGCTTGCCTATTGTTCCCCTGAACAAATGGAAGGGCAATTATTAGATCATCGATCTGATATTTATAGTTTAGGGGTGATGATGTATGAAACCCTGACTGGGGATATGCCGGTTCTTCCTGAAAACAATTCCTTCGGTGCTTGGTATCAAGCCCATCGCTTTCATCCCCCAGAGCCCTTTCGAGATGATCTCCATCTTCCCCAAAGCCTCAAAGATTTAATTTTTCAGTGCTTAGCGAAAAATCGGGAGCAACGTCCACAAACCATGGATGATGTGTTACAAGCTCTCAGTGAAACCGAAGGCGAAATTGAACCGACTCACACCGCTACAGGAAAACTGCATCCCACCTCCGTAGAATCTCACGATACAAATCCTACTTACCCCTATGCCTATCAGAATGAATGCTTGCAATTTCGTTGGCCAAAAAATAAACCTCGTCAGAAAATTGTTTTTTCACAGTTAATTAGCTCTTCTCAAGGGGATTTTCCTTCGCTATGGGTGATGCTGGATCAACAAGATTTAGGCAATCGCTTATTCAGTACCCGCTATAATCAATTTTTATTTATTACCTCTCCCCATCCCATGGTCTTGTGGATTACTGCGTTACATAATATGGAACATGGCACTCGTTGGCTACCTTGTTTTTTAGATTTAAAAACCACAAATGGACGGCGAATGACCAATCGTTTGGGAGAATTAGGCTTTTATCGAATTTTATTTTTTGCCCTTGAAGCGTCTGAAAACTGTCAACACGTTTTAACTGCTACCATTGCTGGGGCACAGCGTCAAAAACTCCATGATTGGGTCAAATCGGCTCAAAATACCAAATCAGAAGGCAACCCCCAACAAAGCAAAAAACTCCTACGACAGGAGTTTGAGAACTTAAAACCAAAAATTGAATTTAAGTTAAACGCTTTGGGAACGGATGCCCCTAGTAACGTTTCAGGACTTTAATTTATTTAGCTTGAGAGAAAAATAGCAGTGGATACCAACTACTGCGGAGTAATTCATTTGCAAGACTGGGAAGCGTCCATTGTAGTAAGCCACCGCGATCATCAGAACCAACCGCGATCGCGCTAACATTTTCTGCTAAGACAGCATTAACAATTTCTAAAAACGGTTCTCCCACTCGCACTTGCTGTTTCACGCTTAAGCCTAATCCTTCTAATTCTTGTTTTACTTCTGTGAGTCGTTGTTCTGCTTCTTGTCGGCGAGATTCAATAGTTTCTGAAGGTCTTCTTCCGCCTTCGCGAACCACCCACACTAGGAAACATTCTTGCACTGGACAATTATTATCTTGTTGGATATAGTGTTTGATTTGTTCGAGCAGATATTGCGCTGCTTGACTATCGTCATAAGGAATTAGCAGCGATCGCCACAAGTGTTGACACCGTAATGCTAATTCTTCTTGAGTATAAACAGAAACATGATTGGGGCGCAAAATCATTAATGGTGCAGAGATGGCACTAGCAAGACTTAAGGTGGTGCTACCAAAAACTTTCTCCTGTAACAAACTCCGTGCTGGTGTTCCCATTAAAACAACGTCAATATTTTCTTGTTTGACGATTCGTGGAATTATATCCTTAGCTTGTCCACTGGGAACTTCTACCTTAACTTCCACTCCCTCAGGAATATTCTCTAACGCGCTAGAGAGACGTTGTTTCGCAGCTTCTACTTTTGCTTCATCCACATGGGGAATTTCTCCTTCTTTCCAGTAGGGAACACTGTGCAAAAACACAATATGATTTAAACCTGAAGCTGCAAGGTTGGGAACATACGAGGTAAAACGGTATAAGCCATCGGTAAAATCGGTACAAATAAGGCAACGCTTAAACATGAGCTAGAGAAAACAATAGGCTAACTAGAGTTCCTGATCCGAATCAATCTACATTATCACTCTAACTGTACCATAGCCTTGGTGTCTCTCCAGTAATGATTGATAAGATTTATTGCTCTCAATTAAGCATCGGGCTCAATAACTGAAACGCCCCATTTTCCCTAGCTTGTTCCCCCATGGAGCAAGCAAGAGATAGAGGTCGCTCAGTCAGCAGCATTCTTAAGCTGACGCTGAGGAACCTTGATCAATCCCCCATTCATGCTTGAGGAATTCTTTATACATATTTTCTCGCATTAGCATTTGCCCATAGAGCTTGACTAAAAATTCTTGGGCTTGCTCCCGACTCATTTGCTTGACTTGGGTTTCAAAGGAACGAAGGTGGAATTCTTGTTCAAGTGATAGTTCCATAAATTGACCTCACAATACACTGCTTGTTGGTTATGTATTAATAATTATAAAAAAGTATTGACATTGGATTCAATCTTCCTCAAGAAATACTTTATCCAGATAAAAGGAAGAGTTAGCTCATGATTTGGCGTTGTATGTAATGCCGAGAAAGGAATAAGACTGAAACTGTAGAGAATGAACAGTAAAATAAAAACAGAATTGATTTAAGGAGTGAAGCAATTACTTCTGACTATACCGCTGTATTAAAACAACAAATGCAGGCAGTTGGAATTTCTAATTTTAAGCAATTAAGTGAACAGGCGGGGGTTTCTCGCAAACAAATTCTACGTTTACGTCAGGGAAAAATGAAACAAATGCGATTAGAAGTCGTTATCTCCTTGGCGGATGTCTTATCGGTTTCTTTAAGCGATTTCATTGGCTTATTTTCCTCAGAAACGGTTTCTCAAAAAGCTGATGAAGCGTCATTGCGAGAGCAATTTCAACGGGAAGCTCTACACATTATTGAACCTTGGCTATTACAATGGCCGACAGCTCTGAGCGCGATCGCGCAAAATCCTGATTTACCCGCCCAACGAGTCATTAAATTACTTAATCCCTTAGAAAAGTTACTCCAATCTTGGGGAGTAGAACGAATTGGACAAGTGGGGGAACAAATCCCCTATAATCCCAATCAGCACCAACTATTATCAGGAACAGCTCAACCCGGTGACAAAGTGCAAGTCCGTTATGTTGGTTATCAACACGGCAATAAACTCCTCTATCGAGCGCAAGTGGAAGCCATGGATTCGCTACAATAGAAAGGATTCCTTTTAGGCACAATTGAGAGGAGAAAATCAATATGCCAGTTGCTGTGGGCGTTATTCAAACCGATGGCTTCCCCCCGGTTTTAGCGGCTGCTGATGCTATGGTTAAGGCAGGCTCAGTCACGCTAGTTTCCTATGATAAAGCGGAACGGGGTCAATTTTTTGTTGCTGTACGCGGGCCAGTATCCGAGGTAAAACGGGCGGTTCAAGCAGGAATTGAAGCTGCGGAACAACAACCCTACAATGGAAAAGTCCTTACCCACTATATGATTCCCAACCCTCCTGAGAATATCGAAACTGTACTTCCCATTGCTTATAGTGACGAAGTTGAGGAATTTCGCGTTTAATCATACCGACAATAACTTGGGAAACATAATCCCTGCCTCAATTGCAAATCAGAGGGAGTGGAACTGCTTTACTGTAAAATTGTGCTGGAGTCCCTTTTTGCAAGTCAATTAAATTTCAAGGAGAAAAGTGAATGTCTCTAGACGCCGTTGGTAGTCTTGAAACCCGAGGATTCCCAGGAGTTTTGGCAGCAGCAGATGCCATGGTTAAAACTGGGAGAGTTACCTTAGTTGGTTACATTCGCGCCGGTAGTGCGCGCTTTACCATTATTATTCGTGGGGATGTTTCAGAAGTGAAAACAGCAATGGATGCTGGGGTTCATGCAGTTGATAATGCTTATGGAGCGGTGTTGGAAACTTGGGTCATTATTCCCCGTCCTCACGAAAATGTGGAATGTGTCTTACCCATTGCCTATGGGGAAAATGTGCAACGCTTCCGTGAAACCACAGAACGCCCCGTTATTGGTTCTTCTCAAAATCGTAGCTAATGCCATCTTGGGGTGAGGGGGTTAATAATGATTAATAACAAGTAAGCAATAAGCAATGAACGTTGTATTTTTTGGAACACCTGATTTTGCCGTTCCTACACTGCAAGCCCTAATTCAACATTCTCAAACTGAGGTCGTTGCAGTGGTGACTCAACCTGATAAAGCCAAGGGGAGAGGAAAACAACTGATTCCTTCTCCTGTTAAACAGGTGGCTAGGGATGCTCAAATTCCGATTTTACAACCCAAGCATGTGAAAAAAGATACTGCTGTCTTAAATCAGTTACGGGAATTGAATGCAGATGCATTTGTGGTAGCTGCTTATGGACAAATTTTATCCTCAGAGATTTTAGAAATGCCTCGGTTGGGTTGTTTTAATGTCCACGCTTCCCTATTACCGAAATATCGGGGAGCAGCCCCTATTCAGTGGAGTTTATATTATGGAGAAACTGAAGTGGGGGTCACGATTATGTTAATGGAAGTTGGCATGGATACAGGGCCAATGCTCACCAAGGTCAAAACCCCTGTTGAGTTGTTGGATAATGCGGAAACGTTGGGCAATCGACTCGCTCAACTGGGAGGAGACTTATTAGTGGAAACGCTCTTGCAATGGGAAAAAGGAGAAGTGGAAGCCACTACTCAAGATGATTCTCAAGCCAGCTACGCGCCATTAATTCAAAAAAGCCATTATCAATTAGATTGGTCAAAGCCCGCGATCGCGCTCCATAATCAAATCAGAGGATTTTACCCCCACAGTACCACTTCACTTAGAGATGAACCACTTAAAATTCTGGCGACTGTCCCCTTAGGAGAACGTTATTGGTCACAACTTCCCGCTGAATACGACTCCCTACGTCAGCAATGGGAAACAATTGACACCAAAACTGGAAAAGCTGGAGAGATTATTGCTATTATCAAAAAATTTGGCGCGATCGTGCAAACGGGTGAGGGGCAACTGTTACTGTCTCAAGTACAACGGGCAGGAAAGCGTCCTCAATCAGGTTGGGATTTTGTTAATGGAATGCGATTAACGGTTGGAGAAAAATTAGGCTAACTCATTCCTCAATGGGTTCGTAATATTGACACCCTTCACATGGGCCATTGGGATTGACGGCACAACGCAAAATTTCTGATCGCGCATTATATTTGCAAGTAATATCCCCAATCACCCATTTTCCTTCTAAAAACGTCGTTTCTTCAGGAAAGTCCACTGATTGCACATAAAGCGAAATTTTGTTGAGATAATAGCCCCCCACCTTATATTGATAATGATGATGGCGTTCTAAAATCCGATAGGTTCTGCCATCGATATGAACTTGTTGGCCAGGCTGCGGTTGTGAGTCCAACTGGATTTTTCCCAAGGATTGGCGAGGGTGGCTAAGAATAATCTCGGTCGGAAGTGAATCTTGCTCCATTATCCGCTCCCTCTTCTAGACTACATTACCTGATATTAACCTATTTTAAACCCAAAAAAAGACCCCCCAAGTGGGGGGGTGGAAGAACCATCCTGGCACTGAGCTATTGTCCCAGACAGTCGCCCGTCTAGTATCTTCGCCGTGGCAGCGTTTCACCTCCGAGTTCGGGATGGGTCGGTGTGGTTCCACTGCACCGTAAGCACCAGGAAAATGGTGTGAGTTGAAACCCTCAAGACTGCATATCATCAACAACTGTTGTGAGGTCAAGCCCTCGGTCGGTTCGTACGCCTAGGCTCCATCTGTTACCAGACTTCCACCGAGCGCCGAGCAAACAGGTGTTCTTCCTGTGACCTTACTTCCTTGGCGGAATGAGAGCACTCATCTTGAGGTGGGCTTCCCACTTAGATGCTTTCAGCGGTTATCCACTCCGCACTTGGCTACCCTGCGTTTACCGTTGGCACGATAACAGGTACACCAGAGGTGCGTCCTTCCCGGTCCTCTCGTACTAAGGAAGGCTCCTCTCAATGCTCTTACGCCTGCACCGGATATGGACCGAACTGTCTCACGACGTTCTGAACCCAGCTCACGTACCGCTTTAATGGGCGAACAGCCCAACCCTT
>JAHEOB010000108.1 GCA_018610095.1 Halothece sp. MAG | reverse complement strand
CCACATCCATTCTTGCCATTAGCGAATTAGGAGCAATTAATAACGTATTTTTCGCAGCAAGTCTAATTTTGGTAGAACGAATGCCAATGGATTCAATTCGCCCGTAAATATCATCGTCTAGGAAGTTAAAATTAGCTCGAATATATTCTCCAGGAACATAAGGACGATCCAGATACAGTAGAACCGTTCCAATAAGCTGTGATAGAACTTCTCTCGCTGCAAAAGCAATGGCAATTCCACCAATCCCAAATCCAGTAAAAATACTGACTAAATTAATTTCTTGAGTATGAGCAAAGAACAGTACTGCCACAAAACCAATAACAACATTCGCAACCGTTTCACCAACGATAATAAAATCATTCGCCTCTTTACTAATTTTTTGAATAGCAATAATGCCATAAGAGCGAAGAAGTTCTCGAATCAAGCGAGATAATAACCAAGCACTGGTAATGGTTAGGGTTAAATAAACGATGAAATGTAAGAAGTCATAAATAGCAGGATAACCTTGAAATACGTTAATGGTAACCGTCAGAATAATTAACAAGCCAGTCCGACGGATTAGGGGAATAACCGGGCGAATAATTTGCTTATGAATATCCCTAACGAGTTTGGGAGCCCCTCGATTAAGGATTATTTCTAATAACCATAGTAAAATGATTCCCAGTAAAACAAGTAAAATGGTAAAAGTGATAAACCATAAAAATTGTCCAGAAAAGTTAATGAATTGCTGGGGAATCCAATCTAGGAAAAAGTCTATAATAGCCATTGCTATCTTAAGCCCTTGAGATAGGTAAATACTAGAGGGTTACAGGTGAATCAACGTAAATTGTGGGTTCTGCGAAATCAAATTGTAATCCTTGAGCTTGCAATTGCTTAGAAATGGATTGGTTAGCAATTTCAACTAATCGTTTGCGAAGCATAATTGATTCTTCACTAGAACCCATAACAAATAAGCTAATTCGGACTCGGGTTCCGGGTCGATCTTCTGGTTCAAATAAAACCACTTGAATACTGCCAGGATCTAATCCAAACATCTCTTTATTTAAACTATCTTTTGTTACCTGTTCTACTAATGCCCGTTCTGATTCGATTAAAACTCTTGAGAAATCCAGGAAAAATAAAACCATGATTTTGGTTCCGCGTGAGATATTTTCAATATCTTTACTCACCATTAAAGAGTTAGGAACCACTAACAGCGTATTGGTAGCACTAATCCGAAGTTTAGTTGAACGTAACCCAATGGATTCAATTCTTCCATAAACATCATCTTGGGGAGCAACAAAATTGATTCGCACATATTCCCCCGGTAAATAAGGGCGATCTAAATAGATGACAATAGTTGCAAGAATTTGGGAGAGCGCTTCTTGAGCAGCAAACGCCACTGCAACCCCCCCAATCCCTAGTCCAGTTAAAATTGCTATCAGATTAATATTTTGAGTTTGGGCAAAAATCATGGCTGCCAAAAAGCCAATGATCACATTGACGGTATTTTCAAAAATTAGAATGAGATCATTAACTTCTTGCGTTACCCGCTTGAGAAGAGCGATTCCATAGATACGAAGGGTTTGTTTAGCAATATTGGAAGCAAGCCACGCAGCACTAACCGTTACCGCTAAGTCACCGATGACATCAATGATATTGAAAGATTTATCATAAATATTGACAATATTCTCATTTAAGTTCTCACGACGTTGCGCAGGTAAGGTCAGGGCATTGAGACTAATATTAATTAAAATTAGACTAACGGTCCAAACAAAGGAACGTCGAAACGGATCACTAAAAGCCTTATATTCTTGGTATTTTGCTGAGGGCAGCGATTTCTCCATAAAGCAATAAATGATGCGAGGGGTCAAGGGGGCAATGATGATGACCGCTAAGATAATACAAATTAGTAGGATGCCAAAGCGAGGCCCTAAAAATTCAAGCAGAAAATTGCGGATTTCTTCAAGCTCAATTTCCTGCCACCACTCGGGCAACCATTCTGTTAGATTAAACGCAATTAACTTCATTGCTAGCAATTTCTCATTTACTTACTAAATATTCATCGGCGAGTCAACATTGATAGGTTCTTCGTCGATTTTGAAACCAATCCCATAATCTTTGAGGCGTTTACCGATATTGCGTCGCGCTGCATCTAATAGTTGTGTCCGAATTTCCAACGCCAAGGAACCCGATCCCAGAATAAAGAACGTGATTTGGGCTTGTACTTTTCCAGATTGGGCATCGCCAATATCTTTGAACTTGACTTCCGTTAAGCGATGATCAATCCCATAAATATCCTTGGTACTATCCAAAATAATTTGACGAACCAAGGCCTTTTCTTGTTCAGGAATACTGCGCTCAAACAGGATATTCAGAATCGTAATAATTTTTTGTGCCCCAGAGAGATTTTCAATGGACATTTGAGTCAACATGCTATTGGGAATGACCATTAACGTTCCCTTTCCAGAAAGGCGAACTTTGCTAGAACGCCAACCAATGGCTTCCACTCGACCAAATGTCCCATCTTGCAGATAAATATAATCATCTACCACAAAGGGACGATCCAGATAAAGGATAATCGTCCATAAAACTTGCTCTAATACTTTTTGAGAGGCAAAAGCAATGGCAACTCCGCCAATCCCAATACTGGCAATTAAGCCCGTTAAATTAAGATCATGGGATTGTGCAAAAATAAAGATGACAATGAGGACAATTAAAAAATTGGCAATAAATTTAATAAATGCCAACACTTCACTATTAGCATTGCCTTGCCCTCGAATCGCCAAATCTAATAAATAGCCCCCAAAAAACTTATTAAATACAGCAAAGGCAAGAAAACAAATATTGATCCCGATCGCGGCTCCTAAGAAAAATTCACTAATAAATAACCACGTTGGTTTATCAGGGATTAATAATAAAACAATATCTCCCACTGTAAGGAGAAAGGAAATGGCAATCCATCCTTGATAAGGAACAACGATTTGCTGGTAGGCTTCTCGAATTTCTCCAGGCAGAAATCGCGAAATGAGAAACTGGACCAATTTGGGAATTACTAACCCCAGGACCACCACCAGCAGACCAATCGTCCCTAACAGGAAATAAAGGCTATTCACCACTTCAGAGGAATTTGTTCCCGTTAAATCTGCGCGATCGAGCCACTCAAGCAGCTCATTAATGGAGTCCGCTACTTGCAACAGCCAAAATGGTAATGAAATTAAGCTTTCAGAGAATAAAGAGGTAGTGCTGAACACAGTTCGATTACCTATAAGCAATAACAATGTAAGAAATTCTAGGATATTATATATTAAATCTCCTGTTCAGCACCACCCTCTGGTTAAGTCTCTTGTTGTTGCGCCATTTGAAAACCTAACGCTTTCTTTTGCATGGTTTGAAAAATATTATAAAATCCATTTGCCCGCGAAGGCGTCAGACTCACTTTTAAACCGGTTTCTTCAATGAAATCAGGAGAGACTTCTAAAATTTGTTCTGGCGGTAAATCATTTAAACCATTAATTAATAGGGCGACTAATCCTTTGACTAATTGGGCATCAGAATCTCCCAAATAATGGACTTTGCCATCTTCTAATTCCGCGGTAATATACACTTGTGAAACACAACCTGACACTTTATTTTCAGGGATTTTTGCTTCCTCAGGCATGGGCTCTAATTTTTTAGCGTAGGAAAGCAATTGCTGATATTTTTGTTTGGGATCGTTACGACGCTTAAACCGTTGTACAATCTTGTCTAGTTGGGGAGGGAGAGATAATGTATTAGCCATCTTTAAGTTTTCAATTGATCTCAGTAACGAACGGTCATCCCTTTCATGATAGCAATCCCACCACTTCCAAGGAGATTAAGATAATAAATGATTGGTATTGGTATTATTGGCACGGGCTTTGCAGCCCAAAAACGAGTCGAAGCATTGCAAGCCGATGATCGCGCTCAAATTTTAGGGGTGGCAGGCTATCATCAACAGCGTTTAGCCACCTTTTGTGATGACTATGGCATTACTGGCGTTGATTCCCTAGAAACCCTCCTGGCTAACCCCGACATTGATTTAGTGATTATTTGCAATGTCAATGCTGAACATGGCAATTGTGCTCAAGCCGCTTTAAACGCAGGAAAGCACGTTGTTGTGGAGTATCCCCTTGCCCTCAATCCCGAACAAGCCAAACAAATTATTGATCTGGCCCAACAGCAACAAAAATTACTTCATGTGGAACATATTGAATTATTAGGGGGATTACACAACGCGATTCGTGAATGGCTTCCTGAAATTGGGGAAGTCTTTTATGCTCGCTATAGTACCATTAACCCGCAACGTCCCGCTCCTCAAAAATGGAGCTATAATAAACAATTATTCGGGTTTCCCTTTAGTGGCGCCGTTTCCCGATTTCATCGCTTCACTGACTTATTTGGCACAGTCAAAGCAGTAAATGGTTCGATTCGTTATTGGAATCGAGAAACCCCGAATGAGTTTTTTGCTTGCTTGAATACTGCGCAACTGCAATTTCAAAATGGCGTTATTGCCGATGTGATTTATGGTAAAGGGGAAGTGTTTTGGCAACGGAATCGGTTTTTTGAGTTACACGGCGATCGAGGAACCTTAATCTTTGATGGCAACCAAGGAAAACTCGTACGGGATGAGGAACAAACTGCTATTGAAATTGGCTCTAGGCGCGGCTTATTTGCCCAAGATACGCAATGGGTTTTAGATCATCTGACACAACATCAACCCCTTTATGTGCAACCGCAGTCAAGTTACTATGCGACCCGAGTCGCTGAGGCAACGAGAGTGGCAGCAGAAACAGGGCAAACCGTGTTCATGGAGCAAGTGGAATCCTAGCGTTATCTTCGTCTGCGTCGTCCACCAGAGCTTCGACGACTCCCACTACTGGAACCAAAACTACGTTTTCCAGAGCGACGATTCACCGAGTCACGATTGTTATCATTCTGTCGCAAGGTATTGCTGCCAACCCCAGACCCTGTGCTACGACTTTTGCCTGTGGTTGTACTTCGAGAGCGACGATCACTGGAACGATTGAGATTGCCACTGGTTCTAACTTGTGCCCGTTGATTTTGAACTGAAGCAGGCGGGGATTGATAGCGATCTTGATAACGATCAACAGCTTGGGAATAGCTGCTGCCATAACCGCCATAACCGGTCATCACAGAATTTCCAGGCTGATAAGGAGGGGGAACATAATATTGTGGTCTAAATAACATATTTCCCAGGGCTTGCCCAGCAATTGCTCCAGCAAACGGAGCCCAAAAACTGGATTCACGGCGAACGACTACCCGTTGTTCTTGTCCAGTCTCTGGATCGGTGCGGGTTTCGCTTACGCCATGGATATATTCAATCCGGAAATCTTCATCCAGATGCAGAGAGTATTCCCCATTTTCCACTAATAAATAGCTGTTTTGCCCCTGTTCAATTTCTTCTGGGGTCAACCGTGCCATCTTAATGTTTTCTCTTTCTAATACCGGTGGATTGGCATTGAGGAGAAACAGACGATACTGTCCGCTTACATCATCATAACTGGCTTGTTGTACTTCATATTTGCCATCAGGAAGGGAGCGTTGACTTTTGGTTTGTTCCTGAGGCGCTTGATTATTTCTAGGCGGTTGTGATTGGGAGCTTCCGCCGCAGGCAACGGAAGTTAAAGACAAACTAACAATCAGCGTCAGGATAACAGTTCGACGAAATGCTGGATTGATCATTACTACAGGGGAATTAATTCTGGGAAATTTTCAAGCAGTTGGTCATCGGTTAGTTCTTCTCCAAATGTCGCTGGAGAGAAATGAATTTGAATCGCACGTAAACGATTTTGATAATGGAGATTAATTAAATCTTTGAGAGCTGTTTCTAGCGCTTCGATATCAGATAAATCCGTTTCTAGCGATTCCATTTTCCCAGTATAAGCGATCGTCAGCATTAATACGACATTGGGAGTAACTGGCACGGATAAAGGATCGTCGTCTTCTGCACTAATATCACTTAAATACCGTTGGGCTGAGTCAGTAAACAATTCATTAACATAATCACTGGCTTCTCCTTCATTCCAAAAGATATCCCCTTCATTGGCAGCAGCCCGCAAACTACTAGAAATTCTTAGCAGAGATTCACAAATTTCCACTAACCCTTCCCCCATGGCAGTCAAGTCTCCCTCAGCATCAATCGCCTGTTGAGCCACCCGATTAAATAACCCCAGTTGCGGTGGAGCATCCTCTCCTGCTAAATGGATCATGATCCGAGAGACCACAAAACGAGTCCGACCTCTCAATTGCTCTGCGCGATCGCGCCATCCCATGATTAAAACTAACTTTTAAGACTCAGTTAGTATTATATAACGTTTGCGCTGACGACTAATCTTTCCTTCTTCTTCTAATTGTTTTAATAGCTTGGTGACAGTTACCCGAGTGGTACCAATTAATTCTGCAATGTGTTGATGCGTTAGGGGTAAATCAATTAAAATCCCTTGGGGAGTGCCATGACCAAATTTTTGACTTAACCACTTCAATAGCTGACTGATACGGTTGTAAATGGGTTCATGGCGGACGATACTAAATAATTCTTTCGTTTGTTGACTATGAGCAATAATGCGATCTAAATATTGCGACCACTGTTCCACAGGAACAGCACTAACTTCGACTCGGGTTAGACATTCCATACGATAAGGAGACACCCGAGATAGGGGTTGTCCGACAACATCACCTGCTCCCCAATAGCCAAGGGTGATCATTGTCCCTTGTTCTGTCCAAGTGAAGGTCCGAACAATGCCCCACTCCACTAACCATAACAAATCAGGACGAGACGGAAGTGACTCCTGGCGATTGACTGGGAAATGTGTTAGTTGCTCGGGAAAACTTGTCGATTGTTGAAGTAATACCATGATTTTGCATTGATTAATGACGAGTCAGCGGTGAGCAGTGATATGTCCAATGACAAGTTAGCATATGTCTTTGATCCCCCAGTTAAGAGGAGTTTAAGCTTAAGTAATGAAACGATTAAATGTTGAGCTGAAAAATAGCGATTTAAAATATTAGAGGAGAGTGTTCATCCAAGGAGACGAGTGTCCACCGAGACCATTCACGGCAACCTCAAAGGACTAAAATCCAACCAAATTAAGCAACTGCAACGGCTGTATCAACAACGTCAGCCGCGCGATCGCGCAACAACACCAGAATTTGCGCAACGGATTGCCCAGATTAGTACCGAAATTAACCAGCCCGTTTGTGCCTATATTAATCGTCGTGGACAAGTGATTCGAGTGGGAGTGGGAACGCCTCGAGAAACCCGGATTCCTCCGTTAGAACTCCCTCGATATTCGGCAAAACGCCTCTCGGGGATTCGCTGTGTCACCACCGCTTTTCAATCCCACCCCCCTAAGCAAGCCAGTTTAACCGCAATGGTCTTGCAACGGTTAGATGTATTAGTGACTTTAACGCTGACCGGCAGTGGCTTTCAACGTCGCGGGGGCGGTGCAACGGGTTATGTGGAATCTGCTTATTTAGCCCATCTTGCCCCAGAATCTGATCCCAATCGGGAAAACGGCTTGTATTGGAACGTTTCTCCCCCACTGAGTCTTGATATACTGAGCAAACAAGATTTTCTCAACTTAGTCGAAGGTTTAGAAGCCGAATTTGAACGAGAACATACTGCCCAACAAGTTGATAGTTCTCATCAACGGGTGATTGTGGTGGGATTAAAAACGGCTGAAATTCCTCGGGAACAATTTGAAGATGGGCTTGCCGAAGTGACTCGTTTAGTGGATACTGCTGGGGGAGAAGT
>JAHEOB010000107.1 GCA_018610095.1 Halothece sp. MAG | reverse complement strand
TATTGCTGTTGCTGGCGGTTTTGCAGAAGTCGAAGAAGATGAAGTCACCATTTTAGTGAATAATGCAGAACGGGGAGACAACATTGATGCGCAACAAGCTCGTCAAGAGTATGACCAAGCGCAATCCCGTTTAGAGAAAGCACAAACCGACAATGACCGCCAAGAGATTATTCAGGCAACTCAAGCCTTGAAAAAAGCGCGATCGCGCCTCCAAGCAGCTACTGGGGAAGCTCCTTCTTAAAGTCATGGTTAGTGACCAGTCATCAGTAACGGTTACGATTGAGCTGGTCACTGATCCCTTAGTTGCTTCCTGCAAACACAACCTTGGGAAAATGTTGTTGGGCATCAGACATAGGAGTATGTTTAATATTTTCTTGCCAGTAATTAATCACTTCGGTGGCTTGATTTAATAGCTCAATTTTTTCTTCTTCGGTAATCCAATTTTTGGATTCTAGTTCTGCCTTTAGCTGTTCCCAAGCATCATCACGGGGCCAAAAGAAATAAGCCGTTAAGGGGCTAGTGCCTTTGCCAACTACTTGATCAACAGCGACAGCCACATTTTCATCTAACCATAGAACTTTTAAAATAAAACGCGAATCAGAAGGGATATCTACAGCTTCCATTGAGTCCATCGATCATTATTAATTGTACAGTCCTTTATTGTAACGGATTTTATTCATGTCATCACCACAAGCAATTGTCATTTTTGATATTGATGGCGTCGTACGCGATGTCGGTGGTTCTTATCGACGCGCCTTAGCGGATACAGTGGAACAATTTACCGAAGGATATTATCGTCCCACTCCAGAAGCAATTGATGATCTCAAAGGCGAAGGCATTTGGAATAACGATTGGGAAGCCTCACAGGAATTAGTGTATCGTTATTTTGAATCCCAAGGTCAACCTCGCAAATTCGTTCCCATTGACTACCAAGCCTTAGTCAGCTTTTTTGAGTCCAAGTATCGTGGAACTGATCCCCACCATTGGAATGGCTATATTACCCAAGAACCCCTTTTAATGACACAGGCTTATTTAGATATGCTGAGTCAGCATCAGATTTTATGGGGATTTTTTAGTGGGGCAACCCGAGAATCAGCAGAATATATTTTAAAACAACGATTAGGGTTAGCATCTGTGGTGTTAGTTGCTATGGAAGATGCTCCAGGGAAACCTGATCCCACAGGATTGTTCGCTACAATTCAAGAATTATCCTCACGGCAGTCGTTACCTGTTTTTTATGCTGGGGATACCGTTGCGGATATGCAAACCATCGTCCATGCTCAAACGCAACAACCAGAACGCCGTTGGTTTCCCATTGGCATTTTACCTCCTCACATCAGCAACAGTTCTCCCCAACGGGTGGAGGCTTATTCCCAAAAATTGATCTCAGCAGGAGCCACCATGGTTCTCGATCAAATTGAGGAATTATCCCCGCAACTGATAGAGAACATGCTTGCAACATCAAAGTGAACCAGCATCACTGCTTCCCTATCATCCTTAATCCACTACGCTGAGATTGGGGACTTCTCGCTCACCCTCGTTAAACTAGGGAAAAACGATAACTTAGACAACCATTAAGGATAATCATTCGCCTTATGCGTGTATATGTACTGTTATTTAATGCGGGAAATGAAAATCAAGGGATTCATTCTTTGAAAATGGGCGATCGCGATATCGTCTTAATGTTTGAATCGGAAGATGATGCTACCCGTTTTGCCTTAATGCTAGAAGCACAAGATTTTCCCCAACCCACTGTGGAAGAAATTGATTCGGAAGAGATTGAATCATTCTGTGAACAAGCTGGTTATGAAGCTCGACATATCCCTCAAGGGGAACTCATTACGCCGCCAGAATCTACTGTGGAAGAAACGGATTTAAGTCTCAAAGAACAACAAGGTCAAACGTCACCCTTGGGAGAAGGCGAAAACTTAGATGAGGTTCGTCGTCGCTTAGAAAATTTGCTATAAGACCCGCTGCCATTTCTTAGACAACATCGAGAATCAATTAAGCGGTAGAACTTAATCTACCGCCTTTTATTTAAGAAGGAATCAACAGCAATTAAGGTGATTTACTGAACTTCCCTATTCTGAACTTTGAGTAAGCAGTTCTTGATTTTCTTGTTCTCCTTTGGGTAAGACTTTAACTTCATCCTCTTCAATATCAACTACCGCGGTATCCCCTTCCTTGAGACGACCTGATAGCATTTCTTCTGCTAACACGTCTTCTAATAACCGCATAATTGCTCGGCGGAGGGGACGAGCACCATAAGTGGGACTATACCCTTCCTCAACTAACCGTTCTTTAAAGGCCTCGGTAATCTCGAGGTTAATGTCTTGCTCCGTCAAACGGGAGAAGACTTCTTTTAACATAATTTCGGAGACTTCTTTGACCTCATCACGGTTAAGTTGACGGAAGACAATGATTTCATCAAGCCGGTTGAGGAATTCAGGGCGGAAGTATTGCTTCAATTCTTCATTTACAAGGGAACGAATACGGTTATACTGCGATTCTGCTTCATCTTCGTTCAGTTCAAAGCCTAAACCACCGCCACCTTTTTCAATCACCTTGGAACCGATGTTAGAGGTCATGATTAACAGGGTATTCTTGAAATCGACAGTGCGACCCTTAGCATCGGTGAGGCGTCCATCTTCTAGAATTTGCAACAGCATATTAAACACATCAGGGTGTGCTTTCTCAATTTCGTCGAAGAGGACGACTGTATAAGGACGACGACGCACTGCCTCGGTTAATTGTCCGCCTTCGTTGTAGCCCACATAGCCAGGGGGAGACCCGATGAGCTTGGAAACGGTATGCCGTTCCATAAATTCCGACATATCAAGGCGGATCATGGCATCTTCTTCACCGAAGAAGTAACTTGCCAACGCCTTGGTTAATTCCGTTTTGCCAACCCCAGTGGGACCGGAGAAGACAAAGCTAGCAATGGGACGGTTGGGGTTTTTCAAGCCAACACGGGCGCGACGAATCGCACGAGAAACGGCTTTGACAGCTTCTTCTTGCCCAATGAGACGTTCGTGGAGGGTATCTTCCAGATGCAGGAGTTTTTCGGATTCGGTTTCGGTAATCTTGGTGACGGGAACTCCTGTCCAAGAAGAGACGATATCAGCAATTTCGTCAACATCGACAATGGGACCGGCTTGATCTTCTTGACTGGATTCGGTATCTTTGGCGGATGCTAGGGCGCGGATTTCGCTTTTGATTTCCATTTCGCGATCGCGCAATTCCCCTGCCCGATCAAAATCTTGAGACCGCACGGCGTCATCTTTTTGTTTGAGAACCTGACGCAATTCTTGGTCTAATTCTTTCGCAGCGGGCGGTAGTTGAGAATTAATTAAGCGTACCCGCGAACCGGCTTCATCAATGAGGTCAATGGCTTTATCGGGAAGATAGCGATCCGAGATGTAACGATCCGAGAGTCTCGCGGCTGCATCCAGTGCCCCATCGGTAATTCTTAATTTATGGTGCTGTTCATAGCGATCGCGCAAGCCGTGGAGAATTTCGATGCTTTGTTCCACTGTGGGTTCTCCCACCATTACTGGTTGGAAACGCCGTTCTAGGGCAGCGTCTCGTTCGATGTGTTTCCGATACTCATCGAGGGTAGTTGCCCCAATACATTGTAGTTCTCCTCTTGCCAAGGCCGGTTTGAGAATATTGGCGGCATCGATCGCGCCTTCGGCTGCCCCTGCCCCAATTAAGGTATGGACTTCGTCAATGGTCAAAATGACATTCCCTGCTTGACGAATTTCGTCCATGATTTTTTTCAAGCGTTCTTCAAATTCCCCACGATATTTTGTCCCAGCCACCAGCAAACCAATATCGAGGGTGACAACGCGCTTATCTTCTAGAATATCGGGAACATCCTGATTAGCAATTCGTTGCGCTAAACCTTCTGCAATGGCAGTTTTCCCCACACCTGGTTCCCCGATTAACACGGGATTATTTTTGGTGCGCCGACCAAGAATTTGGATTACTCGTTCAATTTCTTCTTGGCGACCCACTACTGGATCCAGTTTACTGTCAGTTGCTAATTGGGTAAGATTGGAGCCAAATTCATCCAACGTGGGGGTTTTGGTGCGACCCTGATTGGAACTGCTAGAAACTTCTGCCGTTTCTCCTAACATGCGAATTACTTGGGTGCGCACTTTGGACAGATCCACGCCCACGTTTTCTAACACCCGTGCCGCAACTCCTTCTCCTTCCCGAATTAAACCAAGGAGGAGGTGTTCCGTTCCGATGTAGTTGTGTCCTAACTGTCTCGCTTCTTCTAGCGATAGTTCTAAGACACGCTTCGCTCGGGGAGTAAAGGGAATTTCAACTGCAACAAATCCTGAGCCACGTCCAATGATTTTTTCTACTTCAATGCGGGCATCTTTTAGATTCACCCCCATTGATTTGAGAACTTTTGCAGCTACCCCTGTTCCTTCTCCAATTAAGCCCAGGAGGATTTGTTCTGTGCCAACGAAATTATGACCTAGGCGACGTGCTTCCTCCTGAGCGAGCATTATCACCTTAATTGCTTTTTCTGTGAAGCGTTCAAACATAGCCTATTGTTATCACCTGCTGCGTGCCCTTGTTACGCCGATTCTAACATAGGTGATCCCATGGTTTGTGCGCGAGTCAACTTTGAACAGAGAATTTTGATCTCGCCACTGCTTTTCTATTTTTCCGATTTTCCCTACCGGCAGCAGGCTTTACACAATCTTAAACTTAGAACCTTAACCACTTTGCACGACATCCCATCCGTTCGTCAATAGGGATTGAATAGTTTGTTGCTGATAGTCCTTTAATTGTTGATGAAATTGGGGATCATCAAGGTTAGAACGCCATAAAATTAAGGCATCTTCAGGTGGAACAGGGTAATAATCGTAGCGACGCCCAGCGATTTCAAACCCCAGTTTTTGATAAAGCGCGATCGCAGGATGATTAGAGACTCTCACTTCTAGGGTTGCCCGTTCTAACGGCCAAGCAATAGCGGTTTCTAGTAAACGACACAATAATAGTTTTCCCAATCCTTGTCGCTGATAATCGGGATGAATCCCTAATAAGGTGATATGGGCTTCTTCTAAAATTGCCCAAAAACAGCCGATTCCAATTAATTGTTCGTTTTGGTAATCATCTTGTTTCACTAATCCTAATAAGAAACTATTGGGGCTATTAATTTCTCTTTCATAAGCTCCTTTTGTCCATAATCCGCCAAAGCAAATGCGATCAAGTTGAACGATTTGTTCTAATTGTTTAGTTTGGAGAGGTTCAAGTTGAAAAGGAATTGCCATTGCTTATTATGAAGAATCGCTTTGAAGTTAATGAGTGTCGGCAAGGAGAATCGGTAGTTATGATTAATTTAAGTCAGTTACTTAGCTATTTTTTCAGTTTAAATGGATTGCCTGTCATGCTGAAAGAGAATGCAGCAGCAAGGAATTCTGCTGTTAGGCTTAATAAACGAAACACGGCGATACTACCTAAAATAATTGCTGGGGGAAAGGTCTCATTTAAAAGCGTGATCACGCTGGTTTCAAATACGCCAATTCCCCCTGGAGATGGAATGACTAATCCCAAAAACCATGCCATACTAAATGCCCCTAACAATAGGGGAAGTTCCTTAGCCGATAAGGGAGTAAAGCCAGCAATGGTTAAAATAAAGCCACTGCCTCGCAAACTGATAAACCCTAATTCTCCAATTAAGGGAAACCAAGGATAGTGTTGTATCCTGAGAGGGGCTTTTTTAAAACGGGAAAGAAACTGTAAAATGGGATTGAACAAACGCGGATGAATGAGACATAAAAGACTACTAGCCAATAGAATCGACAGCACTGTTTGTAATTGATTATCTTGGGAAAGTAACCAAATTTGTTGGCTAGCAGCGATCGCGATTAACATAGCAGCGGTTGCCATCAGTAACGGTTCTAATAACGTGGAGAACGTTGCAGCTTCTAAACTAGTTCCTGTTTGCTGCATGGCTCGAATACGCCCATAAAAATGCCAAATATTCCCAGGAATATACTTGGCTAAATTGGTTTGTAAGTAAACTGGTAACACCCACAATAAGGGGGCTGGTTGTTGCAAAAATCGTAAAATCCCTGCCCATACAATAGCTGACCAAACATGGGCAATGAATGTCACCAGCAGCGCGATCGCGCTATAGATCAAATGAGATGGGGTTAAATCGAGGGCAATAACTGCTTGCCAATGGTTACGAAAAGCATTCAGGACAAAAACGAGGGTAATCCCAACAATTAACCATCGTAAAATCGTCACCTCTTACCTCTTAACGGGTTTGTTCATGGATTGATTCTGACATGGCTTGATTTTGATGCCACTGTTTCCAACTGCTAGAACTACGAATGGCTAACCACAATAACATCATGGCAATTAATCCTCCTTTTTCTGGTGCATTAAGGGCATATAAAACTAAAAATACAGATAAAATATCTTCTGTTAAAGCAAACCAAGGAGGAATGCCTCGTAGCCGAAAAAACCAACCCATTTGGACTAAATGTAAGACCAATGCCAACAGTCCACCGCTAATTCCAATTCCCCATAACTGTAGGGTTTCAAAATCTCCCAGTTGGGCAACGGTCATCGCTAAGAGTGATCCCACAACAGGAGATAAAAATAACTGAATCAATTGTAAAATTCTTTGTCCCAGTAATCGTTTAGAGCCAAATAACTCAAATAGCGACCAACTAATTAAAATTGCTAATACCACTTGCGGATGAATCCGATTTAGGACAGGAACATCAGACCAATACTGTTGATTTTCAACAAAACCAATGATCAATAGCGGGAGTGCAATACGCATTCCCGCTGCTGCTGAAATGGCAAGAACGGCTAAAATACTACTAAACATCATACTAAAGTCCCAAAGCTAGTTGGGGAAAGATTGACAAGAATGCAAAGCCCGTTCCACCAATAAAACGGCAACAAGGTCATCAACGGGACGAGGTGGTAACCGCATTCCTTTAGGAATCAGCCGCATTATCCCTCGGGGGGGATATAATTCCCAGTAGCGATCACGCGCTTGGAGGGTGCTGTTGCGCTCATTAACCATTACAATAGGCAGATCAGGAAATTGCCCCATTAATTGCTGCTGCCACTGTTGCGATGTCGTCTGATTCCCTATCACAATCTTATCAACCCCATAGGTATCACGCCACTGTTCTACTCTAGCGAGCACCGCTTCAGCATTGATCACTTCTGTCAAGAGAATCGTTTGTTGATGATTAACAAGGGCTAAGCCACATTTATCTCGCCCTGGATCAAATCCCAGCAATAACATTAATTGCTTAAAATAACTTGGTCTTGTTGCTTAACGACAAATTTTAATTCAAGCGGTCCTGAGCTATAAGAAGAGCTAGCAGCCATGGCATCAATTTTATCATAAGGTTGCTCTAGAGAAGCAACTTTTTCCATAAAATTAATCAATTCTCGGCGATCTTTACTGATTAAAATATCACCAACCATCCCAGAACGGCGGGCTCGAAATTTAGAAGCAGCTAATAATGAATCAATTCGTTCTGATAATTTTCCGTTTTTGACTTGTTGTGGATTCAAGGATAGGGAAGCAATGACTTCTCCTTTTTTAAATACTTTTTGATTAGGAATAACATCCGCAAAAACACGAATTTTTTCTTCCCCTGTTAAATAATTTCCAGCCGAAATAATTTGTACCACATATTCTTCCCCATCTCGAAGCATTTCCTTCATCCGTTTAACTTGAGCTTCTGTAATTTTAATAATCTGTTTTTGTAAATTTTCTTTTCCTGGTTGAGTTGCCTCAATGGCATGTTTATTTGCTTGTCGTAAAATTTCATGAATGACTTGCTTGGTTAAGTCTTTTTCTGGTACACTAACAACGTTAAAAGATAAGACTTCTCCTTTTACAAGGGCGACATTTCCTTGTCTCAATTCCTGATAGTTATCTTGTAGGATTTCCTTTTCTTTTTGTAAGTTTTTAATGGTAGTTTCTAGTTCCGAAACTTTTTCCTCTTGAAATTGGAGAACCTCATTACGTTTACGAATAATTTTATCGAGTTCCGCAATTTTTTCGTCTTGTTTTTCAATTTTTCCTTGGAGTTGACGCCGTTGCTGTTCTAATTCATCTAAACGATTCTCTGCTTGTTGTAATTCTTGTTGTTTCGTTTTTAATTCCTTTTTTTGATTAGATAATTTTTGATCTCGTTTCACAATTTCTTGCTCAAGACTGTCTCGTTGCGCTAATAAGTTTTCTCGCTCTTGTTTAAGAGACTTTAATTGTTGTTTTAAATCCGCAACTTTTTGAGAAACTTGATCTAATTCCTCTTGTGCTAATTGAAATTGACTATTAACTTCATCTAAATCTTGCTCAACTTGAGCCTGTTCTTGTTCTGCTTGCGCTAACTGTTGTTCGACTTTTTGCTTTTGTTCTCGAGCTTCACTGAGTTGCTCACGAGTCTCTTGTAAACGATTGAGATATTCATCTAACTGAAAAATTCCTTTACGTAAAGAAGCACTGGTTGCAAATAAAATCCCCAACGTACTTGCTGCAATTAATGTTCCCGTAAAAATGGTAATAAAGGTGGCGGTTTGACGGGGACGTAAATTAAAAAGGCGTAGTCTTGCTTTTCCAATTTTTGTTCCTAAATAGTCACCCAGTGCAGCCAGTAAGCCACCTAGCAATAAAATTGCTGCAATTAAGACAAGGGCACTGGTCATCATAGCAGGAAATAGTTAAGAGAATTGTTGGCTCAGCGTAACTGGATTATGAACCGTAATTTTCTTTTTCTGAATAGAAATCATGCCTTGTTCTCGCAATTCCCCAATTAAACGAGTAACCGTCACACGAGTCGAACCAATCGCTTCTGCGATCGCTTGGTGAGATAATTTTAAATCAATCTGAATGCCTTGATCGGTTGGTTTTCCAAAGTCACGACATAAAATTAATAAAAAGCTCACCAGACGAGAGCCCATATCCCGATGAGCTAAGGTTTCAATCATTAGTTCAGTTTGCAAAATTCGAGAGGATAACCCCTGCAACATCAACCGCGTTAATTCTGCATTTTCTTGAAAGGCAATTTCTGCTTGTTCAATGGGAGCCGATAATAATTCCACAGGGGTAAAAGCAACTGCATGATAGAAGCGATCTGAGTGTTGACCGGTAATTAAAGACAGTACCCCAAAGATACTATTTTCACGCAACAATGCAACTGTAATTTCTTCTCCTGTTTCGTACACACGAGACAGTTTGACTGCTCCTGTAAGGAGGAAATAAACTCGTTCGGCGGGATCACCAGGGAAAAAGATCGTTTTACCTCGATCAAAATTTTCCGCGCTTGGTGGAATGGCACTCCCCCCTATTTCGCGGAAGACATCTTCTAAGGATTTTTCTGAGGTTGTAAATAAGTTCATACCATTTGCAGAGGCTCTCGTACCAATATATTAAATGATTCTGGCAAAGGGAATTCGATATTTCGATCATTGAGATCGCGAAATTGAGAGTAATGTAATCTCTCAACTAGATTTGAACAATTTTGTCAAGGCGTTGTAAACCGAATCGTTAGTCATTAATATAAATTTATGCCAAGCTGCCCTTCTTTGCTAAAGATGACTCGGATATAACAACGATATAACGACGACTTATTGGGGATTTGAAGATAACATCAGGATTCAAAATACTAATACCCCATTTATACCATTTCCTTAATACTATCTAAAAGGAAATGAGATCGTCAATATAGGGATTATAGCCATCCATTACTAAATGTAAAGCAGTAGCGTTTATTGAAAGATTCAATCTAAATCACTTGTTTAATTAATTTTGCTTTATATTAATCGAGTAAGGGCAGTTACTTGTAGCTTTCTATTATAGCAATTCTTTAAGTTATGAGGTACACATCTAACCAACAGGAAATCCATTAACAGGGCATTTTCAACCAATTATTTTGTACTTAGCCAGACTAGGACTATATAAAAATTTTACAAATGAAATAGGATTGCAATATGATGATTTGACGTTTCCTAAAAAGCCAAAAGCAATGCAAAGCAATAATCCATTCCAGAAACTAAATGACTTATTAACTAAACCTGATGGAACCAAATTTTGGTTTATTTTAACTTTAACTACTATTTTTATTTATGGCTTATTAGGCTGGGAACAAGGTTTAGGTGAATACGTAGTTCAAGATGATGCCCGTCAGCATGTTTTTTGGATGCGTCGTTTTCTTGATGAAACATTATTTCCAAATGATTTAATTGCTGACTACTTTCAAAGTGTTGCCCCCTTAGGGTATCAATTTGTTTATTGGCTTCCTTCTCAATTCGGCATTGATCCCTTGGATCTTCATAAAATTCTTCCCATTTTCATCCATTTAATCACTGCAGGATTTTGTTTTGGCGTTTGTCTTGAACTCTTACCGATTCCCTTTGCTGCATTTAGTTCTGCTATTTTACTCAGTCAAAGTATTGGATTAACTTCACACACAATTATTTCTGGAACACCAAGAGCTTTT
The DNA here is from genome assembly GCA_018610095.1 of Halothece sp. MAG. GTDB lineage: Bacteria > Cyanobacteriota > Cyanobacteriia > Cyanobacteriales > Rubidibacteraceae > Halothece. The sequence goes on along the minus strand of JAHEOB010000107.1, from coordinate 1,408 downwards.
GTATATGTATTATTTTTGGCTTTTGTTTACTTTCTATTAAAAAAACGATTGTTGGCAAGTTTAGTTACTATTGCCTTACAGGGATTGTTTTATCCGCAAATTGTCTTAGTAAGCACAGTGACGCTTTTTCTTCGTTTATTTTATTTCAAAAAAGGAAAACTTAAAATCATCCAAAATCCAGAAACTCGTTTATTTAGTTTTTGTGGCATCGGGGTTGCCATTGTTGTTATGCTTCCTTTTGCCTTAGCAACGAATGAGTTTGATCCAGTAATTACAGCTGAACAAGCGCGACAACTTCCTGAGTTTTTCCCAGATGGAAGAAGTGAATTTTTTAATCCTAATGATCCAGGAAAATTTTGGTCAGTTGGGCGTTCGGGATTGAATATTGCTACTGGCTTAACTCCTGAGACCAATTCACTGAGTTTGTTACTTCCTTTATTAATCCAATTTCCCAATCAATTTCCATTAACCAAAAAGATTAATCAAAACGTTCTTATATTATTGCAAGTTATTGGTGCATCAATTATCCTCTTTACAACAGCACATTTATTTTTATTTAAAATTCATCTTCCAAGTCGTTATACTCAATATACGTTTGAGATGGTATTTAGTCTTGGCGCTGCTTTAGCAATTACACTTTTAATTGATGGCAGCATTCAATTAACTCAAAAAAGTTTTTGGAAAGGCTTATTTAAATGGATTATTCCCTCGATCATCATTATTATCTTAGGAGTTCCTTTATTGTTTTATCCTGTTTACAACAGTGTTAGATATCCGGATGGATTTCCAACAACAGCTTATACCCGTGCCAAGCAACCTGAACTTTATCAGTTTTTACAACAAGAATCTAAGGATACCTTAGTGGCTTCATTAAGTGGCGAAGCGGACTATATTCCAACCTTCGCTAAACGTTCTGTATTATTTGGTTTTGAATATGCAATTCCGTATCATTGGGGATATTATAAACAAATTCGTCAACGCATTTTAGATTTAATTAGAGCACAATATAGTGAACAATCAGAACTAGTTACTAATTTTATTAAAAATTATGATATTGATTTATGGTTAATTGATAAAAATGCCTTTGTAGCAGAGTATTTAACTGATGATTGGTTACAATCCTATCAACCGACACGACAAGCACAATTAAAGTTGCAACAAGGAGCAACGCCTCTAATGGAAGAATTGATAAAACAAAAGCAATGTCAGCGTTTTGCCAATGAAGATTTAGTTGTCTTATCTACGTCTTGTCTGTTGTCAAAATTAGAACGGTTATCAAGTAATAATTAATAGCTATATAGCAGTTCCTAGTCTGGCTAAGTACAAAATAATTGGTTGAAAATGCCCTGCTAACGGGACTTAAACGATCAAAGAGGGTCAATAATGCTATAATACTGCATTAACAGTT